>JBBQPX010000174.1:0-6465 GCA_038216775.1 Chitinophagales bacterium | reverse complement strand
TCTTTTCGTCTCTTACAATGCTTTCAACAAGCGCAGCACCCGCAGCGCCCGGCGCATACCATGCAGAAGTACCCAACAAACCGGTAAGTGTAGCACCACCAACCATGGTATCAGCAACAACTTTTTTCAAAGCTTCGGCATCTAAATAATTGCTAACTGGTGTACCTTGATAAGTTGCTAATCGTGCTAAAGGAATCATGGTTGTATCTCCATGCCCGCCAACAACTACTGCTTGTATATCAGTAGCAGTGCAGCCCATTGCAGTTGATAAATAATATTTAAAACGGCTGCTGTCTAAAATTCCGCCCATACCAATAATTCTGTTTTTTGGTAATCCGCTCGATTTTAAAGCCAGATAAGTCATCGTATCCATCGGGTTACTAATAACCACAATAATTGCATCAGGAGAATATTTTAAAAGGTTTTCAGTAACTGATTTAACGATGCCAGCATTAATACCAATAAGTTCTTCCCTTGTCATACCCGGTTTACGTGGTATGCCAGAAGTAATAACCGCAACATCGGTACCGGCAGTTTTAGAATAATCGTTTGTACTGCCAATTATTTTGGTATCATAGCCAAGCAATGTTGCAGTTTGCATCATATCCATGGCTTTACCTTCGGCAACGCCTTCTTTAATATCCAGCAAAACAAGTTCGCTGCAAAGTTCTTTACGGGCAATATTGTCGGCACAGGTAGCACCTACGGCTCCGGCTCCAACTACAGTAATTTTCATGTTGAATGTATGTTTGATGTAGAAATTTATTTGCGTTGTAAAGGTAACTAATACCGATGTGAAATACTATTTAGTCAATAGCTTTTCTATTACCGAAAAAATCGGTACAGGCAGGCATATTATCTTCTAATATTTGCCCGTAACCCTTCAGGCTATTTGTAAATAACGATAGCATGGTGATAGTGTTTGTAAAATCGAGTTTAAAGTTTGATTTTGCTGCAATATCTATGAGTAAACAGCTTTAATACAATGCTGTGAAAGATTGGTGCGGTTTTGGCTATAAGACTGACTATAACTTTAAATTCCATGTTTAAAATCCTTATCGCAATTGCCCTTGTATATCTACCTTACAGCGGATTTAGTCAAAGCAAAAGCACAAATTTCGAATTTACTGCTGTTTATGATGCTAGTACAAATGCAGTTGTTTTAAAATGGGAACACAAGTCTAATAAAACCGGTACCTACGTTATACAGCAAAGCTCCGATAATAAAAACTGGAGCGATATAGCTTTGCAAAGCATTTCTTTAAATATGCAAACATTTTCCTTTAAAATTGAAGATAAAAAGATTAAACCCGGAGAAAATTATTACCGTATTAAATTTATTGAGGTTACTGGTGATACAAATATGAGCCCAGCCATCATGGCCATCATTCCATCTACGTTTAAAAACTGGGTAATGTTTCCAGTGCCTGTAAAAGACGTGCTAACGCTGGAGTATCGTGGCACAGAATCTATCAAAGGAGTTATCAATGTTTTTATTCAGCAGGCATCAGGGCGAATTGTTTACCGGCTTAGAAGTTCATCTCTCAATAAAAAAATTACCATACCCGTTGATAATTTGGGTAGAGGAATTTACGATGTTAGAATTATTGTACAGGGAGATATTGTGTGGAACCAGCGTTTTGTTAAGTAAGAAATTAAGGCAGTACCAGAGAATTAACCTAATCAGCTAACGCCTTTTTTATTTCCTTCTTTTTAGCATCGCCTTGGTTACTAAATATCAATTGCTTTTCGGTATTATAAAACGCAAGTACAGGTATTGTTTTGGGTTGATAAAATGTGCCCAATGTGTATTTAAAATCTCTCCCCATAAAAATGAAAGGATATTTTTCAAGATGATTTTTATTGTAGAAGTCCCTGTTCTTCTCCCGTGGCTCAATAGACGACATAACAATTTGTGTTTTTTGTGCAACTTCCGGTAATGACAAAAGCATATCTAGTTGATCCTGACAATGGCTGCACTCCGGATTAAACAACATGATAATCGTGATTTTATTTTTGTCAATCATGGTTTGGTTAAACTCGGTGGAATCGTTTGTAAGCAACCTGAAATCCGGCATCAGCCTTGTTCTTAAATAAGGCGGCGTGGTGTCATTTTGGGCAAATGACAAAGCAGTTACCAAAAGCACACAAATTAATAGAATTGATTTTTTCATAAGGTAATTGATAGCATTTTATAGAGCATCAGCAATTTGCTGCACCGGCACATTGCCATCAAACTCTTTTACAAAATTTCCTTTTTTATCGTATAAATAAATTGCGGGAAAATATCTCACCCTGAAAAAAGTTCCAAAATAATATGTTGGGTCTTTTCCCATAATAATATTCGGGTAATCCGCTATTTTGTATTCATCGTAGAATTTTTTTATCAAACCATAATCCAGCGTTGATGCCATAACTATCTGCGCCTTTTTAAAAAGGTTCATGTTGGCAGTAAGTTCTTTGGTTTCATGCTGGCAATGCTCACAATCCGGACTAAAAACAATAATAATAGTCGGCTTCTTTTTTTTAAGGTTTACGTTAGTAAACTTGGTACTGTCTGGTGCTTTTATAATTGTAAATGTAGGCACCACCGGAAAGCGCTTATAAATCGGCGTATCAGCATCTTGCGAAAAACCTGTTTTACTCAAACAAATACAAAATATTAAAATAAGATATTTACTCACATTTATAAATTTTAGATAAAGCTAAACCGATTGATTGAAAACGAAATGTTATAGCTCGCAAACTGCTTTCAAACATTTGTTGATGTATCGGTATTAAGCTGCAAAATACTGAATTTCATATTTAGCCTTACTATTACTACTTTTGCAGCCACTTAAATTAATGTTATTATGGCAACAACAGCAGATGTGCGTTCGGGCTTAATCCTTAAAGTTGACGGAAGCCTTTACACAGTAATAGAATTCGGGCAAAATAAAACCGCCCGTGCAGCCGCTAAGGTTTGGGCAAAACTTAAAGGCGTGGATAATGCACGCACTATTGAAGTTACCTGGAACAGTGGCGAAACTGTTTATCCGGTAAGGGTTGAAAAGAAAGCGTATCAATATTTATATAAAGATGATACCGGCTATAGCTTTATGGATACCGAAACTTTTGAGCAAATTACCGTTCCTGAAACGATGATTGATGCACCCAAGTTTTTAAAAGATGGTCAGGAAGTGTCTGTTTTAATAAATGGTGAAACCGATTTACCTATGGGCGTTGAATTACCTGATAAAATTGTTTTATTGGTAACCTACAGTGAGCCGGGCATGAAAGGTGATACAGCAACCCGTACTTTAAAACCAGCAACTGTTGAAACCGGTGCTACTGTTAACGTTCCTCTGTTTGTAAATGAAGGTGAGTTAATAAGAGTAAACACCAAAAGCGGCGAATACGTTGAAAGAGTAAAGGAGTAATTTAATTATAAATGCAAAAAGTGGATAATTGAGCAATCGGTTATCCACTTTTTAATTATGCTGAAATCCGGTCATTTTGCGCTAAAATTGCTGAAATTCACTGTTTTTTTGGCAAAAATTGCCGATTTTCACTATTTTTTTAAAATTAAGCTTGCTGTTATGATTAATCTTACCATATCTTAGCAGCCGGTTTAATTCATATTATCCACTTAAAACATCCACATGGACATCAAGCAAATCCAAGAGTTAGTAAAACTCATTAACAAAACCAATATAGGCGAAATTACCATTGAAGAAGAGGGCGTAAAAATTACGGTAAAACAAAAGAAAGACCCTGTTCAAAACATTATTGCGGGCGGCGCAGCACCAACATATGCACCGGCTCCTGTTGCAGCTACTGCTGCAGCCGCACCACCTGCAGCAACTACAGCTGCGGCAGAACCAAAAGCAGATAATCTTGTAACCATAAAAAGCCCGATGATTGGTACATTTTACCGCCAAGCCGGTCCGGGTAAGCCAATTTTTGCTTCCGTTGGTGATGAAGTTACTGCTGGTAAAGTTGTATGTATTATTGAAGCCATGAAGCTTTTTAATGAAATTGAAAGCGAAGTAAAAGGCAAAATAGTTAAGGTTTTGGTAGAAGATGCCAGCCCCGTTGAGTACGACCAGCCTTTGTTTTTGGTAGATCCTTCTTAAATAAAAATTCAAAACCTGTCTGCCGACAGGCAGGTTCAAAAGGCAAAATATACGCAATTTTGATTTTTCAATTTTAAATAGACGATTTTGTTTAAAAAAATATTAATAGCTAACCGCGGCGAAATTGCCCTTCGTGTTATTCGCACTTGCCGTGAAATGGGCATTAAAACCGTAGCGGTTTACTCCACTGCCGATAAAGATAGTTTACACGTAAAATTTGCCGACGAAGCCGTTTGTATTGGCAAACCAGCCAGTATGGACAGCTATTTGAACATGGCGCATATTATGGCTGCTGCCGAAATTACAAATGCAGATGCTATTCACCCAGGATATGGATTTTTAGCAGAAAACAGCAAGTTTGCAAAAATTTGTGCCGACCATGGTATTAAATTTATTGGGCCAACGCCCGATATGATTAATGCAATGGGCGATAAAATTACCGCTAAAAAAACAATGATAGCAGCTGGAGTGCCTGTGGTACCTGGTGTTGACGGCTTGTTGGAAAGTGTTGAGCATGCGAAAAAATCAGCCATAGAAGTTGGCTACCCGGTAATTTTAAAAGCAACTGCCGGTGGTGGTGGTAAAGGAATGCGTGTGGTTTGGAAAGAAGAGGAAATTGAAAAAGCATTCGATAATGCAAAAACAGAAGCCGCTGCATCTTTTAAAAACGATGGTATTTATATGGAGAAATTTGTGGAAGAGCCACGCCATATAGAAATACAGATAGCAGGTGACCAGTACGGAAATATTTGTCATTTAAGTGAGCGGGATTGCTCAATACAACGCCGTCACCAAAAGTTGGTGGAAGAAACGCCATCGCCATTTATGACCGATGAGTTGAGGCAGCGCATGGGCGATGCAGCCATTAAAGCAGCCCAGGCTATCAATTATGAAAGTGTTGGCACTGTTGAGTTTTTGGTTGATAAACACCGCAACTTTTATTTTATGGAGATGAACACCCGTATTCAGGTGGAGCATTGCGTAACCGAAGAAGTTATCAATTTTGATTTAATTAAAGAGCAGATAAAGATTGCCGCAGGCGAAAAAATTGTTGGCAAGGCATACTTTCCGCAAATGCACGCCATTGAGTGCCGCATAAATGCAGAAGATCCATACAACGATTTTCGCCCATCACCAGGTAAAATAACGGTACTGCACCAGCCCGGTGGGCACGGTGTAAGGGTTGATAGCCATGCATATGCAGGCTATGTAATTCCGCCTTATTACGATAGTATGATTGGCAAACTAATAGCCATTGCACAAACCCGTGAAGAAGCTATAAATACCATGAGCCGTGCTTTGAGCGAATATGTAATTGAGGGTATTAAAACAACCATTCCTTTTCATCAGCAATTGATGCAGAACGAAGACTTCCGTAAAGGAAACTTTACAACCAAGTTTATGGATACATTTGAATTAAAATAGTTGTCAGGCCCGTTAAGTTGTCAGGCCACTACACAGGCTCTTAAATTTACAGCCTGTTACTCAACAAAAAGCGCTTAGGTTTAAACACTGTAAGCAGTGGCCAGAAAACTACTAAAGCTGTAAGTCACAGAGGTGATACTTTTTAAAAAAGTGTCACCTCTTAGCAAAAACCTCTAAATAAAAAAGCATCTCTCAAAACGAGATGCTTTTTTTATACCCCCCACTTATCATTATTCGCTACCTCCTTCATTTTAGAAACTGTACATTTAAAGTCAAAAACCAAAACCATGCTATATAAAAAACTCATCACCACAATAACAGCCATATTTATTTATTCCATTTCTTTTTGCCAGTTATCAACAGCGCCCGATGGCGGTAATAAAAAAGCATCAGTAACCGAACGCATTGGTATTACCGATGTAACCATTAATTACGACCGCCCCGCAGTAAAAGGCCGTGCAGGAAAAATTTGGGGAGAGTTGGTGCCTTACGGATTTACCAACCTTGGTTTTGGTACCAGCAAGGCTGCACCTTGGCGTGCAGGAGCCAACGAAAATACAACCATCACTTTCAGTACAGATGTAATGGTAGAAGGTGTGCAGGTAAGCGCAGGTACTTACGCTTTATTTTTCGCCATGGGTAAAGACGATGCCATACTTATACTTAGCAATAACTCAACCAGTTGGGGTTCGTTCTTTTACGATTCAACTGAAGATGCTTTGAGGGTGCGTGTAAAAACCGAAGCTATGCCGCAATTGGTTGAGCGGTTAAAATTTGAGTTTATGGATGAAACCGACAACAAAGCCACTGTTGCTTTGATGTGGGAGAAATTAAAAATCCCTTTCAGCATTGAAGTTGATTATATAAAAACACAATTACAATCTTTTAGAAATGAACTACGCAACGCAAAAGGATTTAAATGGGA
>JBBQPX010000173.1:0-6514 GCA_038216775.1 Chitinophagales bacterium | reverse complement strand
CATCAACAGTGGCGTCGGTAACATAGTTAAGAATCAACTGGTTTAGAAGTTTTTTATAATAAAAAAAAGGCACTTTTATCCAGTATGAATCTTGCCAGGCATTAGCAGACGCAAGTTTATAAAGGTCTTCTATAGCATGTTGCTCAGGTAAATATTGTGGTGCAATAAATAAATTCGGTTTTTTAGGTACCGGAAAAACAAGCTCTAAACCTGTAGTTGCTTCAATAAATGTTGTTTTAAAACTTTCTGTACCCTGAATTGAATCTTTTAGAAATTCACCATTTTTTGTGAGTATATCTTTGTTGAGTACTTCGTAGATTTTTTCTGAAAGCTTTTTAGGGTTAATAAAAACCTTGTCGCTCAAAATAATATTGTTATCAAAAAAAACAACAACACCGCAGGTATTGAGCCATCGTGGTAAAGTGTAAAGATCGTTATCGGTAAGGCTGTTTGCAGTTAGTTTTTTACATACTTTGTTAAAATCTGATATCTCAATCCAGGTTTGTTCCTGTATTAAACCACTAAAAGCATTTTTTTTATTAGCAGGATTTTGCTGAATATCTAAAACCTCATTTCTGATAATCTGCCATTGCTCTTTTGTTTCTGCCTTATCGGCTGCTGCTACCAAAACAGCTTCAAGATCTTTCTCAAAATTTTGCAACACCCTTACCTGTTGTTCATTTTCTGGATTGCAACCTTCCATTAAACTAATGTGATAACATTCCAGCAGATTATATTCATCGACCATTTCCTGCGAAATTCTACATTTGTCAGTCCATTGATTGTCTGTTTTGTTTTGCACCAGCACCAATGGTGCCGTGTCTTTATTATCGCCGTAAAACCTTACTGTATCAAGCCAGTATTTTTTTTCAAAATGCTGTAAATTCTCTTTTACAATATCCGACACCTTAGTTTCCTGTTTAAAATTATTGTCAGTTTCTTTATCCCAAAGTGTTACGTACACTGCATTTGCACTCAAAAAAAGTTTGTATGCATCGTGATAATATTCCTGGCCACCAAAATCCCAGATGCTTACTCTAATATCTTTCAAGCGTGGAAAACGAATTTTATCCGGCTCCCATCTTATAACATTCAAGCCATGTGTACTATTTCTATCGCCGGTAAAAGTTCGGGTAAGTAAATAGTTAACAAGGTTTGTTTTACCGGAATTGCTATTGCCCAGCAGAATCAGTTTTACATCTTTTGTAATTTTTGGCGGAGCAGGAACTATTTTTGTAGTTCGTTTTTGGGGAACCTGCTTCAAAGCATTTTTTTCAAAATATGCTTTTACCTGCGTTATGTCGTTTGCTTGCCAAATATCGGCCGGGCAATCGTTTATTGGGTTTCCATAACAGGAAATTTTTTCTATAGCTGTAAAGTAAATGATAGGTTCAATCTTTTGTATTTCATTTTCTGCAAAATGAAATACTTTAAGATTCTTCATAGTTTTCAGGTTTTCTATAACCCTTATCCTGTTTCTGGAAAGGTATAAATTCTGCACTTTATGCTGCGCTTCCAGGTTCTCTATTTTATCAAGCAGGTTATCATCGAGACCTAAAAAATCTAACTCAGTAAGTTCCTCAATCTGCTCAATTTTTGAAATCCTGTTCTTATCTAAAGTAAGATACTTCAGGCCTTTAAGGTTATTGAGATTTTCGATTTTCTCAATAATATTATTTTGCAGCTTTAATGATGATAGAGAAATCAGTTTTTCAAGATTTTCTATTTTTGAAATTTTATTGCCGCTTAGGTTCAAATAAAATAGATTTGTTAACGCATCAAGATTTTCAATTTTTTTAATCTGATTCTTATTCAGGTCAAGTTCAAAAAGATTAGACAGGAGTTCAAGGTTTTTAATTTCCATTATTCCATTGTCTGATATCATCAAATATTTAAGGCTGCTGAGTCCCGTTAAATTCTCAATGTCGGTAATTCTATTGCTGGTTAAATGTAAAGTCTCCAACGCATTGAGATTATTAAGATTTTCTATACGGCTTATAAAATTTCCATGTAATGCAAGCTCTTTAAGTGCGGGAAATTGTTCCAGATTTTCAATACGATCAATTTTATTAAACGATAAATCAAGCAAGGTAAGAACAGGCATAGTTTCAGCAACATTGAGAAAACTAATACCGGTATTACGTATCTGCAACTCCTGCAACCTAGGCAGAAGTAAATGCGGAATACTGCTAAAATTGTTTTGACGACCAGTATTAAGGCTTGTTATTTCTTCGTTTGCATCGTTAAAGTAAGAGGTACCGAGACTTAAGCTTTTTAACTGACTAAATTCAGCCAGCATTTTCAATTCGTAAGACTCATCGTGCAAACCGCAATTACCTAAATCAAGAAAGGTTTCACCAGATTTTGCGAATTCTTCAATTCTGGCTGTCGCCTCCGATTGCTTCATACTACTCATACCTTGATATTAATTAAAGTTAATTTCTCAATTAAAGATTGGTGCCAACGGAGTATCAGACAATCGGGTTTATTATCAGAGGATTGAATTTATATGCACTAAAAAGCAGCGAATTTTTTAAATATATAGTATGATCTGTACATTAACAATGTACAAATTAATAAATAATCAGCAAATAATTAATTGAAGATTTATTTGGTTAGCTTCCCGATAAATTAAAAAGACTATCAACAAAATCCTGTTTATCAAATACCAACAGGTCTTCAGCCTTTTCGCCAACGCCAATAAATTTTACAGGTATTTTAAATTGGTTGGCAATAGCTAATACCACACCGCCTTTTGCCGTGCCGTCTAGTTTTGTAATGGTAAGTGCAGTAACATCAGTAGCAGCAGTAAAATGTTTGGCCTGTTCTAATGCATTTTGGCCCGTGCTGCCATCAAGCACCAACATAACTTCATGCGGTGCATCAGGTATAACTTTTTGTATAACTCTTTTAATTTTTGTAAGCTCATCCATTAAATGCGCTTTGTTGTGTAAGCGACCTGCGGTATCAATTAAAATAACATCCACATTTTTTGCAACACCACTGTTAACTGTATCAAATGCAACGGCAGCTGGGTCGCTGCCCATATCTTTTTTAACAATAGGTACTCCTGCACGCTCACTCCAAATGGTAAGCTGATCAACTGCTGCTGCACGGAAAGTATCGGCAGCACCCAGTAAAACAGATTTACCAGCCAGTTTAAAATTATGCGCCAATTTACCAATAGTAGTGGTTTTGCCAACACCATTAACGCCTACAACTAAAATAATATGAGGCTTATGGCCAGATGGCAGTTCGTAGTTTGTGTAGCTGCTATCCTGCGGAGCAGCAACTAAAATATTTTGTATTTCGTCTTTAAGTATTTTGTTAAGTTCGGATGTGTTGAGGTATTTATCTTTAGCAACACGTTTTTCAATCTGCTCAATAATTTTTACAGTTGTTTCAATGCCTACATCTGCACTAACCAGGGCATTTTCCAACTCATCCAAAACTTCTTCATCCACAGTACTTTTACCGGCAATAGCTTTGGTTATTTTGCTAAAAAAGCCCTCACGGGTTTTTTCCATTCCTTGGTTAAGTGTTTCCTGCTGTTGTTTTTTTCCAAATAATTTATCGAATAAACCCATAATTAATGATTGTGCTGTTTCTTAACCCTTGATTCTTGCTAATTAATCCTTGTTCCTTGATTCTTGTTCCTTGATTCTTGTTCCTTGATTCTTGAATCTTGTTCCTTGCTTCTTGCAACTTGATTCTTATTTCTTCACTCCTGATACCCTAAAATAAACAAAGCCTCCCGATAAATCAGGAAGCTCTATATAAAAAGTTCTCATGCTTGAAAAAGACTTAGTTCGCTAAAAAGTCTTTCACTTTATCTTTATAAACGATAGATTCTTTAAAGGTATAAGCACCTGTTTTAGCACTACGCAAAGTACGTATTACTTTAGTCCAGTTTTTTGCATCCGCTGCTGCTTTGGTATCTTTAATCTTCGAGTTCTTTGAAGCTGATTTTGCCATGATAATTTAATTTGATAATGTTATAATATGCAAACGTGCTTATGATTTGAAACAATTAGCCGATACGCTAATTAGCAAATAAGCACATTAATTATTTAATTTCTTTATGAACAGTTACCTTCTTCAAAATAGGGTTAAGTTTCTTTAACTCTAAACGCTCGGGTGTGTTCTTTTTGTTTTTAGTGGTAATGTAACGACTTGTGCCGGCCATACCGCTTGTTTTGTGCTCGGTACACTCCAGTATTACCTGTACCCTGTTGCCTTTCTTTGCCATTGTTATTTGTTTAAAACTTTAATATTCTACTTAATCCTCTCCTTTTCCGCTTTAGGGGATAGGGGCTGATTTTATAATTTTTCACCTGCAGCACGTAACTGCTTTACAACACTCATTAAGCCATTCTTATTAATAGTTCTGATTGCTTCAGAAGATACTTTAAGGGTAACCCACTTATCTTCTTCTGCAAGAAAATAACGTTTGGTTTGCAAATTTGGTAAAAACCTGCGTTTAGTCTTAATATTTGAGTGAGAAACCTTATTTCCGGTGATCGGCTTCTTTCCTGTAACCTGACATACTCTAGCCATAGTGCTTATTTTTGGACGGCAAAGGTAGGATTAATTATTAATAATCAATGTTTGAAAGCAAAGTAATTTTGAATTTTTATTGAAATCTACCCACATTTTTACCTTTTTGTTAATAACAGGGCTTTTATGGGTTAATTTTGAATGACTTCAAACTCAAATTATACTCAAAGTTAAAATATTTAAATTATGATTACCCATGCTGTTTCAACGGTTTTTAATAAAAACATGGCTTTTACTGCCAATGTAAACGGACACAACGTGATAATGGATACTACTGCCGCTGACGGCGGCGATGATAGCGGTGCCAGTCCCAAAAGGCTGATGCTGGCTTCGCTGGCTGGCTGCACCGGTATAGACGTGGTATCCTTATTAAATAAAATGAAGGTGGTTTTTAGCGATTTTAGTATGGATGTAGAAGCTGAACTTACAGAAGATCATCCCAAAATATATAACAAAGTAAAACTTACCTATAAAATAAAGCTGGCGGCTGATGACAAGGCTAAAATGGAAAAAGCCATTTCCTTATCGCAAGATAAATACTGCGGTGTAAGTGCTATGTTTAAAGCGTTTGCGGAATTAGAAATTGAAATTGTTTATCTAGATTGATATGCTAACAAATATTTCTTAGCTCCATAGGAGCGGCATGTTAGTAGCAAAAATAGGCGATATCGATATTCAAAGCTCCATCGGAGCGGCATGTTAACATGCCGCTCCGATGGAGCTAATACAGGTATTTGTATATTATTGCTACTGACATATCGCCTCTACGAGGCTAAATAATCGGGATAAATACTTCTATTAAAAACAACAAAACATGAAACTAATTTCCTACAATTTGCTTCTCTGCTTATTTCTAATAACCAGCTGTTCTACAACCCGCCAGGTTACAGACCCAATCCCGCTTTATGAAACATTCACCATTCAATCAACAAAGGTTGGCGAGTTGAGAACTATAAATGTATGGACACCGACAGACTATAAAAGAACCATTCACTCTTTACCCGTTTTGTACATGCCTGATGGAGGATTGAAAGAAGATTTTCCGCATATTGCTAATACAATAGCTGCTTTAGTAGAATCTAAAAAAATAAGGCCATTAATTCTGGTCGGTATTGAAAACACACAACGAAGAAGAGATTTAACCGGACCTACACAGGTAGAAAAAGATAAAGAAATTGCGCCTGTTGTAGGCGGTTCCGCACAATTTAGAGCATTTATAAACGATGAATTGTTTGCGGAAATAAATAAACGATACAGAACTACAAAAGAAAAAGGCATAATCGGCGAATCACTTGCCGGACTTTTTGTAACCGAAACTTTTTTATTACATCCAAACATGTTTGACTATTACATTGCTTTTGACCCGTCTCTTTGGTGGAATAATGAATATTTAATAAAAACAGCAAAAGAAGATTTAAGTAAATTTCCTTCAGCACAAAAAAGGTTTTGGTTTGCAGGTTCAAAAGATATGTTAGCTACTGTTCAAAAACTTGACGACACATTAAAAGCAGCCAATATTAATACTATCAAATGGCTGTATGCAAATGAGCCTAAGGAAAAACACAGTACAATTTTTAGAGCTACAAAAGAAAAGGCAATTATCTGGACGTTAGGACAAAAACAGTAATCACATTAATTTAAAATTCCTGTTCTTACTAATTTAAGTTTGCGCTGCTCGTTATAAATATGGACCATATGCAGAGCCACCGCCAGTAAAATCAGCAATACACCATAATAAAACTGCGTGTGCAGCCTTTCATTTTCTCTAAAAAAGATGAAGGCAAGTATAATGCCGTAAACTGGCTCCAGATTGTAAGTAAGGTTTGCAGTAAAAGCCGATATTTTCTTTAAAGCATTTAATTGTAAATCGAAACTTAACACAGTGCAAAGCCACGCCAGCACAAGTAACCAAAGCCAATCGGTACTTGTTGGTATATAGTATGTTGCCGGAAACATC
>JBBQPX010000172.1:0-6529 GCA_038216775.1 Chitinophagales bacterium | reverse complement strand
AACATATTGTTGATGCGCATGAGCAGTTTGTAATGCCAACCTGGTGCGATAGCCATACCCATATTGTGTTTGCCAAAACCCGGGAGGAGGAATTTATTTATAAACTGCAAGGCATGAGCTATGCAGAAATAGCTGAAAAAGGTGGTGGGATTTTAAACTCTGCCAATAAATTAAATGCAGCAACAGAAGATGAACTCTTTAATAGTGCATACAAAAGAATACAGAACGTAATTAAACTTGGCACCGGTGCCATCGAAATAAAATCGGGATATGGGTTAACAGTAGAAGGGGAGTTGAAGATGCTTCGGGTAATAAAAAGATTGAAAGAAAAATGCAGCATCCCCATAAAAGCAACCTTATTAGGTGCCCATACTTACCCTGTTGCTTTTAAAGAAAATCACCAGGGATATATTGATCAGCTCATCAACGAAATGCTCCCCGTTATTGTTAGTGAAAAACTGGCAGATTATATTGATTGCTTCTGCGAAACAGGTTTCTTTTCTCCGGAGGAAATGGATAAAATTTGCAAAGCAGGTATGGCCGTTGGGCTAAAACCAAAACTGCATGTTAATCAGCTAAACAGCATTGGTGGACTGGAAACAGCCATTAATTTAAATGCAGTTTCCGTTGACCATTTAGAAACCATGACGGACAATGACATTGCCATACTTTCAAAATCAAATACCATCGGTACCTTATTGCCCACGGCTGCATTCTTTTTACGTATGCCATTTCAACCCGCACGGGCATTGATTAACAGCAACTGTGCCGTCGCACTTGCATCCGATTATAACCCCGGTTCTTCGCCAAGCGGTAATATGAATTTTGTTGTGGCGCTTAGTTGTATACAAATGAAAATGCTGCCTGAAGAAGCTATCAATGCGGCTACCGTTAACGCAGCTTTTGCCATGGAAGTTCAGGATCAACTCGGTTCCATCAGCATCGGTAAAAAAGCCAATCTTATTTTTACAAAACCAATGCCTTCAATCGCATACATGCCGTATTCTTTTGGAGAAAATTTGATTGATAAGGTAATGATATCAGGACAGTTTATATAAAACTTATGAGGAAACTATCACTATTCATTGTATTTGTATTTTGTATTGCTGCAAACGTAAATGCGCAAGATTGTGCCGCGTATCACAAAGGGTATTATAAATTTACTGACTCTGCCGGCACCGTTTTTTTAATAGACCGCCAAAAGAATTATCAATACCAATATGATAGAGTTAAAAAAATACGGTCACAATTTCGACTTAAGTGGATTGATGATTGCACTTATACTATTACACAAACATCAACCAACAGCAAAGCAGCCAAAAAATTTAATAATAGTACAATGAAAATAACAATCTCATTGGCGGATGGTATTAATGGATATTATTACTCTTGCGCCTGCCTGGATGATAGCAATAAAAAGGAAAATAAGCTGATAACTAAAATCACTAAAAGAGAATTTTATCAACTTTACTAATACCAATACGATGGCTATATCCTGTACTGATAAAGTGATTAGATGAGCAGCGTGTATAATTAAAATATCTTAAAACGCTCAAAACAATACTTCTCCAGCATTTCTCTATCATCAGGGTGTGCAATATCAATCAGCAGCTTTGCACGTTGCCTTAAATTTTTACCAAAAAGATAGGCAACACCATATTCGGTAACCACATAATGCACATGTCCACGTGTGGTAACTACGCCGGCACTTTCCTTTAAAAAAGGCACTATCCTTGGTAACCCTTTTTTGGTACGGCTCGTTAAAGCAATAATAGGTTTGCCGCCTTTGCTTAATGCGGCACCACGTATAAAATCCATTTGTCCGCCAATGCCGCTATACTGCCTGTTACCTATGCTGTCGCTGCATACCTGTCCGGTAAGGTCAACTTCAATGGCGCTGTTTATAGCAACTACCTTAGGGTTACGGCTAATTACAGAAGGGTTGTTTACATAATCAATATCCAAAAAAACGGTGGAAGGATTATCATCCACATAATTATACAATTTTCGGCTGCCCAATGCAAACGAAGTAACACTTTTGTTTGGATGAATTGTTTTCATGCGGTTATTAATCACATCGGTTTCTATTAAGTCAATCACACCATCACTCATCATTTCTGTATGTACGCCCAGGTTTTTATGGTTGCCTAATAAACTAAGTACTGCATCCGGTATAGTACCAATGCCCATTTGCAGCGTGCTGCCATCGTCTATCATGGCGGCAACATGATGACCAATTTTTAATTCGGCTTCGCCTATTTTACTGGTGTAACTTTCTTCGGGCAGTTCAGCTTCATGATAAACCATACTGCTGAAGCGATCTGTATGCACCATGCCATCACCATGTGTGCGTGGCATTCTCGGGTTTACCAATGCAATAATGTTTTTAGCACAATCAACAGCACTACGGGCAATATCAACCGAAACTCCTAACGATACATAACCTTGTTTATCCGGAGGAGAAACCTGTACAATAGCCGTATCCAGCTCCAGCAAACCGTTTTTAAACAAGTCGGGTATATCGCTTAAAAATACGGGCACAAAATCAGCCCTGCCTTCTGCTACGGCTTCTCTTACCGACTCCGAAACAAACAGGGAATTAATATGAAAACTATCTTTGTATTCAGCTTTTGCCACTTCTACTTCGCCTTTTAACGTAATTGAAACCAGCTCCACATCTTGTAGTCTATCTTTTTCTTTAGCCAGCTCATTAAGCAGGTAAGTAGGTGTGCACATACTTCCATGTACAAATACACGGGTATTACTTTTTATAACAGATAAGGCTTCTTTAGCTGTAGCGTAATTGTACGGATGAATCATTCGATTATTTTTATTTGCTGCAAATTTCCATATTAACAGCATTAATAAAAGTAATGTTCATCATGCTTTTGTATGATTTTGGTTTTTTTTTCAGCAAAGCCGCAAAGAAGTCGCAAAGCCGCAATTTACCTTTGCGACTTTTGTATTCACCCTTAGGGCCTTTGCGTGAAACTTTGCGCCTTCGTGTCTTCGTGGTTCAATCGTATATTTGTAACTCAAAATTGTAACTATGCAACTAATCGAATGTGTTCCAAACTTCTCCGAAGGCAACGACCTCAACATTATTAAACAAATAACCAACGAAATACAAAAAGTTGATGGTGTACGTTTACTCAATGTTGATCCGGGCAAAGCCACAAATAGAACTGTTGTAACCATAGTAGGCGAACCTGCAAACGTAATAGAAGCTGCCTTTCAAGCCATAAAAAAAGCAGGTGAGTTAATAGATATGAGCAAACACAAAGGCGAGCATCCACGCATGGGCGCTACGGATGTTTGTCCGCTGATACCCATTGCCAACATAACTATGGAAGAAACGGCAGCGTACGCACAACAGCTCGCCAAGCGGATAGGAGAAGAGCTCAACATTCCCGTTTACCTCTACGAAGCTGCACAGCCAAATACAGAAAGAAACAACCTAAGCGTAATACGAGCCGGCGAATACGAAGGCTTTTTTAAGAAAATAAAAGAACCGCAGTGGAAGCCCGATTTTGGCCCTGCCGAGTTCGATGCCAAACGCGGCGGAACGGTAATTGGCGCCAGAGATTTTCTGGTAGCCTATAACATCAACCTCAATACAACTTCAACACGCCGGGCCAATGCCATCGCCTTCGATGTAAGGGAAGCAGGTAGAAATATTGATGTGGACGGTAAAAAAGTAAACCAGCCCGGCACGCTCAAAAGTGTAAAAGCAATCGGTTGGTATATTGAAGAATATGGCGTGGCGCAAATCTCCATGAACCTCACCAACATCAACACAACGCCCGTGCATGTTGCGTTTGATGAAGTGTGCAACAAAGCCACCGCCCGTGGCATACGTGTTACCGGCAGCGAACTTGTAGGCCTTATCCCCTTAAAAGCCATGACGGATGCCGGGAAATACTTTCTGCAAAAGCAACAACGCAGCATTGGTGTAAGCGAAAAAGAACTTATAAAAATCGCCATCAAATCAATGGGTTTAGATGAGCTTGGCACTTTTAATCCGCAGGAGCGCATTATAGAATACATGCTTGCCAACCCTGCCGATAGCCGCTTAATAAGCATGACGCTTACCGACTTTGCCAACGAAACCGCCAGCGAAAGCCCTGCACCGGGCGGAGGTTCCATCAGTGCCTATGTAGCTGCACTCGGTATAAGCCTTGGTACCATGGTAGCCAATTTAAGCAGTCACAAAAAAGGTTGGGATGAGCGTTGGGAAGAGTTCAGCAAACATGCCGAGCAGGGTGAAGCATACAAAAACGAACTGTTGCGCCTGGTAGATGCCGACACCGCAGCCTTCCAAAAAATTATGCAGGCATTTGCCCTCCCCAAAGCCACCGCCGAAGAAAAAGCCAGCCGCACACAAGCCATACAAGATGCCACCCGCTACGCTATTGAAATACCATTTGCTGTTATGCAAACCGCTTATGCAAGTATGCAAACCATTAAGGCCATGGTTATTGAGGGCAACCCCAATTCTGTAACCGATGCCGGCGTTGGCGCCCTCTGTGCCCGTGCCGCCGTAATAGGTGCATTTATGAATGTACGGATCAACGCCGCCGGCTACAACGATAAAACTTTTACAACCGACCTCATTACACGTGGACTGGAAATTGAAAACGAAACCATTGCTTTGGAAGCGGAGATTTTGAAGTTGGTGGATGCGAAGATTGGAGGGTAAATGTCACCCTGAGCCTGTCAAAGGAGCTGTCATTTCGATTCCAATTTTATTGGGAGAGAAATCTGTTGAAACTAAAGGCTTTTTTTTTGGGGACGAGCATTTGTACTACTATTAAACATCGTTGTGTCACTCACTTGTACGGCATACCTTTATTGAGCTTTTATTTAAGCGGATTATTTTGTGCTAATTTTAAAAATGCTTAGTAAGTTAAATCTTATAAATATTGATAATCAATCAATTACGAAATTCGCAATTTGCGAATTAAGGATTATATTTTTAATATGAGAAAGCACAGCGGCATGCGCCCACAAGATATTGTCATCCTTTTAAAGATAATTTCGAAAGGAAATCAGCCATGGCAAAACAAAGATTTAGCCGCAGAACTTTTTATCAGTCAATCCGAAATTTCCGACTCATTAAACCGAAGCCTTGTAGCAGGATTAGTTAATGCTGATAAAAAGAAAGTGTTTAAAAAATCGCTGCTCGAATTTATTGAATACGGTTTACATTATGTGTTTCCTGCTATACCGAGCACGGAGGTAAATGGAATTTATACAGCCCACGCTCGCCCTTTTATGAAAGAGAATTTTTTTAGTGAAACGGCGTACGTTTGGCCACAGCCTAGGGGATGATGTGAGAGGATTTTTAATTGATCCCTTATAAAAAGATGTAGTTAAAGCAGTAATACTGGATGATAAATTGTATAAAATGTTAGCATTAATTGATGTTGTAAGAGTAGGAAGAGTACGAGAATATAAAGTAGCCATAAAAGAACTTGAAAACATGTTTAAAAATGAGCCATAGCATCAACATAACGTGTCTACCAGCACCAGCGGTTTTCAACCGACTCATGGTGTGGCAGTAAACAAATAATACAACCATTTAAAACCACACGTTATTCAATTAAGCAAATCTTTCCCCAAACAATAAAATGGTTATACTTAAGGTAACAAAGTTACCTGCACCATGTCATTCAAATATAAAGTAGGAGAGTATGCCACGGAGCCCTGGAATTATAAATATTCTAATGCAATAGGTTATTATATAGCCGAGCGTGGGCTTATAAAAATTGAGCTGCTTAGACATGGAAATCTGGACAAAACTTGTCCCGCAACAGGCGGGAGTCTGGTAGTATTAATCGGCACAAATCGCCCGCTAAAGCGGAAGACTTGCGCTAGAAGGAGAAGACTTGCGCCAGAAGAGTTTGCCACAGAGGCACTGAAACAAAGCATTTAACCCAGCCCTTTTATCCTTGCCACGCTAAAGCTTTGCAAAGGCAGGCAGGCAGCGGTTCATGTAAGGGTGTACTAAAAAATACAATAAGCTATAAAAACCTCTCCATCACAAAAATTTACAGAAAACAATTCATTTTTTTTCGCTAGTGTACTATTTCTGTTTACGTATAATACTAATCAAAAGTTAATCTGGAATATTGGTGCAGTTGTGTGATAGTTAACAAGGAATTTATTTCCCGTTTTCTGACCAAAATCATGTTCTTTATTGATACCAATCATCGATTAAAGTAAGGTGTGCTGGTAATTTTACCAATAATATCTTTTATCTCTAAAAATAATACCATGAAAACTTTTAATGTATCATTAGAAAGTAACATGAGAGTTATTATTCTAATAATGGTCATGTTCAATGGCTTATCTTCTTTTGCCCAGGTTGTAAGACCCTATGGCTCTATTTATTCAAATACTTTAAAAGGAGGACACAGCATTTTTGGTAATACTATAACGGCTATCTATAGCAGCGGAAGCGGAAGTACAGGTATCATTAATACAACCGCCATGAATGATTTCAATACCAGTGGAACCGGTAATTATG
>JBBQPX010000171.1:0-6557 GCA_038216775.1 Chitinophagales bacterium | reverse complement strand
CATACACTATTTTAGGCGCTGCCATCTCCAGTAATTTTATAACCAGTTTTTCGTGCATTCCGGCACGTGGCGGGTCTGTAATAACCACATCTGGTTTGCCATGCAGTTCAAAAAATTCGTCGTTACAAATTTTAATTACATCGCCTGCAAAAAACTCCGCATGTGTAATGTTATTGAGTGCGGCATTTTCTTTAGCATCTTTAATAGCATCTTCAATAACCTCAACCCCAATTATTTTTTTAGCATTTTTACTTACAAAAATGCCGATGCTGCCTGTGCCGCAGTATAAATCATAAACAATTTCGGTTCCTGTTAGTTCAGCAAAATCTCTGGTAACAGCATATAATTTCTCGGCCTGTTTTGTGTTAGTTTGAAAAAACGATTTTGGCGAAATTTTAAATTCAAAATCTTTATCAGCAGTTCCCGTAGCAAGTTTTTCCATGGCAAAGCCTTTACCAAAGTAGGTTTGCGGCATAAGGTCGTAAATGCTGTCGTTCCATTTTGGGTTAATGGTGTACAGGAGCGTTGTTATTTCCGGTACCTGTTGCAAAAGATGGTCGAACAGTTTTTTGCGGTCGGTTTCTTCATCGTAATTTATACAGATATTTACCATAAGCTCGCCGGTGGTGCATAAACGTATTATGATGTTACGCAGCCAACCAGTATGTTCCCGTATATCGTAAAAAGAAAATTTGTTCTCCAAAGCAAATGCACGAACGGTATTTCTTATTTTGTTATTTACATCATCCATTAAATAACAGGTATCAATATCAATTACTTTATCAAAAATGCGGGGTACGTGGAAACCCAAAGCCCCAAAGCCCCCTCCGAACTGCGTTCTTTCCCCTATCGGGGAACCTAAAGGGGGAACTTTGGCGTCCGCTGGTTCAGCATCTTCTCCGTCAGGTAAGTTTGAGACCGCAATTTCTTCAGGTAACAGGTATCTTTTATTACTGAAAGTAAACTCCAACTTATTCCTGTAATGCACAGTTTCATCGCCGCCAATAATGGGCATAATTTCGGGTAAATCAACCTTGCCAATGCGGCGCAGGTTTTGTTCCACCTCCTGCTGCTTGTATTGCAATTGTTTTTCGTAAGGAAGCATTTGCCATTTGCATCCACCGCACAAACCAAAATGTTGGCAGAATGGTTCAACCCTTACGGTAGATTTTTCCTTTATTTTTAACACGCGTCCTTCGGCCCAGTCTTTTTTATTTTTCACAAGCATTACATCGGCCACATCGCCCGGTACAGCGCCTGAAATAAAAATTACTTTACCATCCAGCCTCGCAAGGGCTTTGCCCTCGGCAGCGTAATCAGTAATTAACAGGTCTTCCAGTATTATTTTCTTATTCTTTTTTCTCACGGCGCAAAAATACCTATTAAATCAACAATTTCGTTTTGTTAATGATTTGCAATTGTTAAACCTATACAAAGCTTATCCATGCACTTAAACCACCTATTTTAAATACATTTGCGATACTCAAAATAAACATGAAAAAATACTTGTTTCTCTTTTTTGCCGCACTTACCACAAGTTCAGTTTTTGCACAGGGTTACCAGGTTACCCTTAAAACGCCAAACTATAAAAGCGGTATTACATACCTTACCTATTACATGGGTAACAATTTTAATATTGCTGATTCTGCAGCTGTTGGCAATAATGGAACGGCAATTTTTAAGGGCAAAACCAGTTTACCTCCGGGTATTTATGCCATTTTTTTTCCGGGCAAGCAATTAAGAATTGAGTTTTTAATTGATAAGGAACAAGTGATTACTGTTAGTGCCGATACTTCAGATTTGATTGGTAAAACTGTAGTAAGCGGCTCTAAAGCAAATATTTTATATACCGAGTATCAAAAAGTGGCGGCTGAAAAGGGTGGGCTTATACAGCAGGAACTCTATGCCTATAGAGCTGCCGCAAGCGCTAAAGACTCTGCTTTGCACGAAAAAAACTATACTTTTTACACAAAAGAACTAAACGATTACCGCGAAGGCATTATAAAGAACCAGTCCACTTCCATGATGGCCGCTCTGTTAAGTGCTATGAAGGATCCAGTTTATCCATCGAAAGTGCCGGTTACTAAACAAGACACTATCAACAATTACAACGAATACAAAAAGCATTATTGGGATGGTATCAGCTTTATGGATGACCGCATTATACGCACACCCTTCTTCTTAAAAAAACTGGAACGCTATTACCGTGAGGTAATTTCTCCGGAACCTGATAGCATTATTAAGGATATTGATTACAAAATATTATTAGCAAGATCTTCTCCGGAAATGTATAAGTTTTTACTTAACTGGTTAACCGATGAATACATTAACCCAAAATATATGGGGCAAGATGCTGTTTTTGTACACCTTTTTGATAAATATCATAGCAAGGGTTTAACCAACTGGCTTAACGAAAAGCAGATGGAAAGTATAAATCGCCGGGCATATATGCTTATGGCAAATTTAATCGGAGAAAAAGCTGCAAATCTGGACATGCTGGATACGGAAGACAAGCCGGTTAATTTATACAATCTGAATGCAGATTATACTGTTATTTGTTTTTGGGATCCCAACTGTGGTCATTGCAAGCAGGAAGTACCCCGCCTGGATTCTATATACAAGGCAAGCTGGCAAAAACACAATGTGAAAATTTTTGGGGTATTAACACCCGAAAATAAAGAAGATGTAAAAACAGAATGGGTTAAGTTTATTAAAGATAATAACATTGGTTACTGGACAAACGCCTACAAACCAAAGGCAATGGAAGATGCTGACTTTGCCGCACAAAAACCAAGCTTTAGACAACTGTACGATATTAACTTAACACCCACCTTATATTTACTGGACAAAGAAAAAAGAATAATCGCCAAAAAACTTACGTTGGAGCAATTGAATGAATTGCTTGAGGTAAAATGGAGCCAGGCTTCTTCTAACTAAAACAAAACCTTTAATGAAAAAATTTTTATTGCTTTTTGCATGTGCATGCTGTACAACCGCTGTTTTTTCGCAAACCTTATTCACTTACGGGAATACTGCTGTTGATAAAGATGAGTTTGTAAGGGCATATAATAAAAACAAAACCACGGTTGCCGATAAAGAAAAAGCTTACAGGGAATACCTGGACTTATACATAAAATTTAAGTTGAAGGTAAAGGCTGCTATGGAATTAAAGCTAGATACATTGCCACAGTTACAATACGATGCACAAAGTTTTAGGGCACAAATTGTAGATAGCTATTTAAATAACGAAAACGCTATTAATAGCCTTATAAACGAAGCTGCAGAACGCAGCCAAAAAGATTTGCACGTGCTGCATTTTTACTTGCCTGTTGACACAGCACTAAAGCCAGACGACACCTTAAAATCTTTTAAAGCAATATCAAATTTATATACTGCACTTGCTGCTGGTAAAACAGATTACGAAAATTTAATTTCCGTGGCGGCACCTTTTAAAATTAAACAATCGGATTTAGGGTTTATAACTACATTCTCTTTGCCTTACGAATACGAAACAATGGCTTATAGTTTAAAAACAGGGCAATCAACCAAACCATTTCGTACAAAAAACGGCTGGCATATTTTTAAATTAATTGAAGAAAGAAAAGCCGTAGGTAAATGGAAAGTTGCGCAAATTTTAATTTCTATACCGCCGGATGCATCTGCAGAAGATAGAAAAGGATATGAGAAAAAAGCAGACTCCGTTTATCAAATGCTAAAGAAAGGAGAGGATTTTAGTAAAGCTGCCCGTTGGTTTAGCGATGATAAAGTTACTTATGGTTCTCACGGTGAAATGGCTGAATTTGGTTCTGGCAAATTTGAAACGCCCTTTGAAAATGAGGTTTTTAAACTAACGATGGATAATGAAATAACTAAACCCTTTTTAACTTCTTATGGTTATCATATTGTAAAAAGATTATCTCAAACACCTGTTTCTGCAGATAAAAATGATGCTGCTTTTCTGTTTGATTTAAAACAGAAAATACAGCAGGATGCCAGAGTTAATATTGCAAAAGAATTATTTGTAAAGGAAGTTTTAAAAGCGGTTAACCTTAAAAAAACGGCTGCGGTTTCCGAGGCCGAATTGTTCCGATATGCTGATTATTTATCGGCGCACAGAGATACAGAAACAAGCAATACTTCACTTTATCCAATTGGTAATAAAACTATTTACAGCTTTGCTAAAACAAAACTTACTGGTAAAGATTGGCTTGATTTTATACGCAGCTATAAACTAACCGGGGAGCTATACCAAAACGAAAACAATGCAACCCTGCTTGATAAATTTGTTTCATCAACAGTAATGGAATATTATAAAACACACCTGGAAGATTACAATGCCGATTTTCGTTACCAGATGGATGAGTTTAAAGATGGTAATGTACTGTTTGAAATAATGGAGCGTAACATTTGGGGAAAAGCTTCCGCAGATTCTGCTGGTTTACAAAAGGTTTACGAAGAAAATAAAAGTAAATACCTGTGGGCAGCAAGTGCCGAGGTACTTTTATTTAATTGCAACAATAAAAATGCTGCTGAGCAGGCCAAAGCCGCACTTGTAGCAGGCACCAACTGGAGAAAAATTCTGGAAGAAGGAAATAATACGGTACAAGTTGATTCTGGCAGGTTTGAGCTTACGCAATTACCTGTAGAGATTGATACAAAAATGCCCGATGGCGCAATTTCTACAATTATAGTTAACCCGGCTGATGGTAACAGCAGTTTTGTTAAAATTATTCATCACTACAATGCAGGTATGCAACGCAGTTTTGTTGAAGCTAAAGGTTTAGTAATAAATGATTATCAAAATAAGCTAGAAGATAATTGGATTGAGAGCCTTAAAAAGAAATATCCCATTAAAGTAAATGAAGCTGTTTTTCAGTCTGTTTTAAAGTAAAATAAAAGTCATTAAAATATAAAAGCCTGCCTTCAAAACTTGTTGGCAGGCTTTTTGTTTATGTGGGTTTACATACTGAAAATGAGTAAAAAAAGAAGAAATACTCAATTAAAAAAGTAAATTTTATTTTATGAAGAAAATTTTTTTAGGATTAGTGCTAACAACTACAATTGCACTAAGTACAAAAGCGCAGGTTTACATCCAGGGCGGATTAAACCTTGCAAACATCACAAAAACAAATGACGGACAAACAGAGGATAATAATATTCTTCCTTCGTTTAATGTAGGCGTTTTAGGCCGGTTAGAGTTAGCTCCGTATTTCGATTTAGAATCTGGTCTTTTGTTAACAGGTCATGGTTCAAAAGCTGAAACTTATTTTAACGGAGGAAACGATTACGTTAAATCTAAATTTAACCCTTTGTACTTACAAGTTCCTTTAAACGCAGTTGTAAAAATTCCTACAACAAAAACATCTTCGGTGTTTTTTCATGCAGGACCTTACGTTGCGATGGGCATTGGCGGTAAATCAAAAATGGATACAAAAATTGGTATTTTAACATCAAGCTCAGAAAGTGACATTAAATTTAGCAACGACGATCCTTTTACATCTCAACAAGATGATGCTGCTTACGACAAATTAAAGCGTTTTGATTTTGGTTTAAACTTTGGTGGGGGTTTTCAATTCAAGCATCTAATATTGAAAGCAAACTACGGCCTTGGTTTGGCAAAAATTAATTCAACACAGAGTAACAACAATGCAAATGATAAAAACAAGTATCGTACACTTAGTTTTTCTGTAGGTATTCCTTTAGGAAAGTAATATAACATTGATCCCGATTGAAAATTAAAAACCCTCCTGAAAATGGAGGGTTTTACTTTTTACAATATGAACCACCCCCGTTTAGGTGCAACAACTGTGTTTTTTTACTGTTGCGGCTTTGCCCGTATCAATTTTTCCATCTCTGCTTTGCTCGTTGGCATGGTTCCTTGCCCCGAAACAAAATACCATTTACCCTCTTGTTTAATAAAGGTTTCAGTACGTATTACTCGGATAGGCAGGTCGCCGGTTGGTGTAGATAATACCACATCTACCACAAAATGATTTACAGCCGCATCGCCATTATACACACGTAGCACACTCATGCCCGGTACAGGTTTTGCTGATTTAAAAGTTACACCAGCATCACTGAATCCTTTTTTCCATTGTTCTAATCCATAAGAAATCAACCCTTCAGGTCCAACAGCTATATAATCGTCGTTTAGGTGTTTTAAAGAATCGGGAAGCCTGTTCATTAAAGCAATTTCCTTACGTTCTTCAGGGTAATTGGTAGTATTATATTTGCCGGCCGGAGGCTGTGCTTGTAAGGCAGGGCTTATAAAAACAGTTAGCACAATTACAAAGACGATAATTTTTTTCATGTTTTTAGTTTTTGTTTAATCAAAACTACCGTGGCCAAAACCTTTGCAAAAATGCTTATTGGTGAGTGAAGGTTTTTATGAGCGGATGGTATTTTTTAAGTTGTTAGCGATATAAAAGCACCGGAAATACCATTCCCTCAAAAAACAGGCTACCCGCCATTTTAATTAGGAAAATGCAGCTTGTCACATTAGTTTTAGGAACCACTTCAGTAATATGCAACGGATTATTTTTTTTGTATGCCTTTTT
>JBBQPX010000170.1:0-6561 GCA_038216775.1 Chitinophagales bacterium | reverse complement strand
TCTTCCACCACGCTTGCCTCTTCATATTCTTTTTTTGCAGGAGCCGGCGCAGGTTCGTTGTTAGAAACTGCTGCATTTGCGCCTACTCGTATTTTTGCAATTACGGTACCGATTGGTACAACATCATTTTCGTTAAATAAAACTTCTTCAATTACGCCTTCGGCGGTAGAAGGTACTTCGCTGTCAACTTTATCTGTTGCAATGTCGAGCACGGTTTCATCCTGTGCAACTTTATCGCCTGGTTTTTTATGCCATTTTAAAATAGTGGCTTCCATAATACTTTCTCCCAGCTTTGGCATTAATAAATCAACTAAACTCATATATTTTTGTAATTAGAAGTTTGCAAATGTAAATTGACCAAAATAATCGATGATATTTTGCCCGCAATCGGCAGCAAAGATAATTATTTCCCTTTTAATAAGATAATAGTAGTCTTTAGCTTTCGGATATTATGAATTTACGTAAAAAGTTAAGTGCATTAGTAGTTGTCAATTGAATATTTCGCATTCTATCAAAACGAAAAGAAACTTTATGTGTTTTAATGGCGTTTTTGCTGCCAACGGCTATCCAAACGGTACCTACAGGCTTCTCCGTACTGCCGCCATCAGGCCCCATAATACCCGACACTGCAATGGCATAATCAGTTTTAAGATTTTGCAAAGCGCCTTTAGCCATTTCTATAACGGTTTCTTCGCTAACTGCGCCAGCTGATTTTAGCGTAGCGCTATTTACCTGCAATAAATCTTCTTTCACGCTGTTGGAGTAGCTTACGATGCTGCCTTTGTAAAATGCGGATGAACCCGGTATTGCTGTAATTAAATGAGCTATATAACCGCCGGTACAACTTTCGGCAGTACTCATTGTTTTTTCTTTTGATAAAAGCAATGTGGCAACTACGTTTTGCATTGGCTCATCAATATCCGTCACTAAATATTCTGCAACTTTCAATTTAAGTTGATTGAAATATTCCTGTACTTCATTTTCTGTTTCTACGCCATTAAAACCTGTAGCAGATAGCCTTAATCTTACCATGCCATAATTTGGCAAATAAGCCAGTTTTATATGTGCAGGAAGCGCTTCTTCAAAATCCTGTATTAATTCGGCTAAAAAACTTTCGCCTACACCTGCCGTTAGTAATGTTTTATGGATGATGGAGGGAAATTTAAATCGCTTCACCAGCATCGGTATCACATCATCTTCCATCATTCCCTTCATTTCAAAAGGTACACCTGGCATGCTCACAAAAATTTTTTCTTCGCCTTCGGCAGATGATGGGTGAGGTTTATTAAACCACATACCAGGCGCAGTTCCTCTTTTATTATAAAGTACTTCACATACGTCTGGCACTTCTGCCTGTTTTAAATTACGTTCAATAATGGGGCGGTTTAATTTTGTAAAAATCTTTAGTATATTTTGCCGGGTCGGCTCATCAACAATCATTTGCCCGCCAAAATACTTGCAAAGCAAGGGTTTGGTAATATCATCTGCTGTGGGGCCAAGCCCACCAGTAATTAAAATAATATCAGCGTGCTTTTGTTCCTCATCCAGTGCTGTCCAAATTTCGTCCCAAACATCTGCAACCGCCACCCGGCGTACAACACGTATGCCTGCCTTGTTTAGTTCCTGCGCCATCCAGGCACTGTTAGTGTCAATAACCTGACCTATTAAAAGTTCGTCGCCAATGGTGATGATTGATGCTTGCGTCATGTATTATAGCAGTAAAAATTTAAAAGAAAGTGATTATTCAAAGGTTACACCTTGGTAAATATCCTTCAACAAAAAATTATATTGAATTGTTGAAATCAAAACTGAATCTCCTATGGATTTATATTCAGTGAGTGTCCAACTGTTATCTGCATTACGGATATGTTTTTCTACATAGATTTTTTCTGTGTCAATCAGTAAGTATTCCTGTAAAGATTCAATTTCACGGTATAAAGTAAACTTCTCACCTTTATCGTAATTGCGGGTTGATTTTGATAACAATTCGATGATAACCGAAGGGTTAGTGGCAGTATCAAATTTGTCGTCCGTTAAATTTGGTTTGCCACAGATAATTGACATGTCAGGGTATGTATAAAGGCTATTTTTCGGAATATGAATCCTTAAATCAGAGCCATAAGGGAGACACTCTTTTTCTTTTAATTCGTAATGTAATTCGCCGGAACAATTCATCGAAATAATAGTATGATTCAATGAAGCACTGCTCATAGCGAAAATTTCACCACGGTAATATTCATGTTTTTCTGTTGCTGCTCTTTCTTTCTCTAAGTATTCTTCTTCAGAGATGAAATTGTAGCTAAGCGCAGGCTCTTCCACTATGTTTTCCATATATCAAATTTAAATCTTTTAGTTTTGATAAAATAAATTTATTTGAAGATGAGATTAACAGGATTGATGATTTTATTTTTTATTGGAGATCTTGCGATGGCGCAAAATATAGAAACTAAAATCAGCGCAGCGGTAAAACAATTGGAAAACGACAGCCAGTTAAAGCACGCTGTTTTCAGTTTGTACATTGTTGATGGAAAAACGGGCAAGGTTGTTTTTGATAAAAATTCGCAGATTGGTTTGGCTACTGCCAGTTGTTTAAAAGTGGTTACAAGTGCGGCGGCTTTTGAGTTATTGGGCGCAGCTTATCGTTTTAAAACTGAAATTGGATATGATGGTATCGTTGAAAATGATACACTAAAAGGCAACCTTTTCGTCACTTTCTATGGCGACCCTTCTTTTGGCAGCTTCAGGTGGGATTCTACAAATATGGAAACCGTTTTGAAAGATATTGTAACATCACTGAAAGAAAATAAAATAAAAGTAATAACCGGCTCATTAATTATTGATGAATCAAAATGGGAAACACAGGCAACACCACGTGGCTGGACATGGGAAGATATGGGCAACTATTACGGCGCAGGTGCAAGGGCTTTAAATTGGAATGAAAATCAGTATGATATTTTATTAAAGCCCGGCAAAAAAGAAGGGGATGATGTTGAGATAATGTCAACAAATCCCGAGCTACTCGTATCCCGTTTGGTAAATGAATTAAAAGCAGGTTCGCTTGGCAGTGGCGATAATTCAATTATTTATTTACCCGAAGATGGTAACATCGCTTACATACGCGGTACTGTGCCTGCGGGTAAAGCAAGTTTTAAAGTTTCCGGCGCTATGCCAAACGCGTCTCTATCTTTTATTAATAGTGTACAAAACTATTTTAAAACACAAAGCATAAACCTTTTGGGAGAAGCTAAAACCAGTAAAGCTTTTGCTTTTAATAATGAGAAAATGCCTTCTCCTGCAAAAGCGCTTTTAAACATATCGTCGCCTTCGCTTGACAGTATTAATTACTGGTTTTTGCAAAAAAGTTTAAACCTTTTTGGCGAAGCTTTTGTAAAAACAATCGCTTACGAAAAAAATGGATTTGGTGCTACCGAAACAGGGCTTGATATTATCCAGGATTTTTGGTTGAAAAACGGAATAGAAAAATCTGCTTTGCATATGTATGATGGCAGCGGGCTTTCGCCGGCAAACCGCGTTACTACCGATGCGCTGGTAACCGTTATGCAATTTGCAAAAAAGCAAAAATGGTATGCCTCTTTTTACGATGCCTTGCCTTTGCAGAATAATATAAAAATGAAATCGGGATATATTGGCGGTGTAAGAAGTTACACAGGTTACGTAAAATCTAAATCGGGCGCTGAATATACCTTCTCGTTTATTATAAATAATTATGATGGCAGCTCTGGAGCTGTGAGAGAAAAAATGTGGAAGCTATTGGATATTTTAAAGGCCCCTTAAATTCCCCAAAGGGGGACTTTAAATACAAAGTTATTTTAAGATACTTTTTGCTTAATTTTATGTTTAATCCCAAACAAACTATTATGACCGAGCAAAATTTTAAAAATCATGGCAGAATGGTGCCTCTTTTTCACTACGTAGCATTTTCAGCCGCACTTTTTCCATTTGTTTTTTTTATTATCCAATTTGTAAAGGCAATAGGTAACGAAAGTGGTAGACTGCATGCAGCAGCTTTGTTGTCATTAAGCACAGCAGTAATACTTGCGCTTTGGTTTGCAAGAGTATTTTCTTTAAAAGCGCAAGACAGAGGCATACGTGCAGAAGAAAACTTCCGTCACTTTATTGCTACCGGTAAACCGCTCAATAATAAATTAAGCATCGGCCAGGTTATTGCTTTGCGCTTTGCAAGCGATGATGAATTTGCTGAATTGGCAAATCGGGCCGCAGATGAAAACCTTAGTGCCAAGGAAATTAAAATGGCTGTTAAAAACTGGAGAGGAGATTATCACCGCGTTTAATAATTGATAATGGTAAAATGGATAATTGATAATTCCTTTAAATGTCAGCTTGTTTAAAATATGTGGAGGTCTTTGTTAGGAAAAAATTATCAATTATTCATTACTTAATTATCCATTACTAAAGTACGGCTGCAACTTAGCTTTCAGCTCTTCCGGTATGTCGCAACGCTTCATTGTTTTTGCATCAACAAAAAATAAGGTAACCTCACCCGTGTTCAATAATTCATCCAGCTGGTTGTAAATTTCTGCGTAAAAAACAATTTTAAAACGAGTTGGCATTTCTTTCAACGTAGTTTTTACAGTTATAAGGTCATCATATTTGGCAGGGCGTAAAAATCGGCTGTGTATATCTACTACCGGCATGATGATGCCAAGCGCTTCTATTTCTTTATAGGTGTAACCAATCTGGCGAATAGCTTCTGTTCTGCCAATTTCGTAAAACTGGGCATAGTGACCGTAATACACAACACCCATTTGGTCGGTGAGTGCATAGTGGATTCTTATTTGTGTTTCGGTTACAAACATTATTCTTCAATTGGTTCTAAAAGGTCACTGTTATTAATAATATCTTCTTCAACAGCGATTGCATCATCGTCCAGTTTTTTTGCAAAATAATCGGCTATCTGCCGGGCAAACATCAGTAAAATAAGCGGCACAAGAATATTCATAATAATCGGAAGCCAGGATACAGGTATCGAATTTTCATATAAACTTTGCGATGCTCCACCGGAACCTTTTTCTTTAAAAGTTCTGAAAATTCCTGTAAAAAAAGGTGAGATATTCGATAGCAACTGGTAAATGCCAATGGTAATAATCAATATAAAAAGTAAGTCGTTTGGTTTGCTGCTTATACTAAAACCAGTACCCATGTTTGATTTTTTATGAAGATACGCAGCCAATGCACTGGATTTTGTAAGGAGCAGCCAGCAAATTGAAAATTGCAAACCAACTGCTACCAGTACAAATATATTGCTGATTATAAAATCACTGCTACTAATTCTATCGCCAGAAAGAAAAGATGCTATGATGGTAATTGCCGAAAGGCAAAAATATTGCAACGAAAGAACTGCTAATACAACTGCAACTAAAACAATGGTCAGTTGCAAAACGTTTGCTTTTTTCATGCTTGTTTTTAATTTATTTTCCGGTCATTCCATCTACACTAATCTTTCCTGGTCCAACAATCAATAATACAAGAAAACCAACCAGGTAAAGCGCAGCAGTTTGTCCATCGCCAAAAAAATCTGCATTGTGCGCTTTAAATAAAGCAACACACATAGTAATAATTAAAGGAATTGCCGATAATCTTGTAAACAAGCCTATAATGATGAATAAAGCGCAAAAGAATTCAGCAAATACAGCCAATGCAAGCGACATGGTGCTGCCTATACCTAAAAAGCTCATAAACTTTTGCTGATAAGTGCTAAAATGGATAAGCTTATCGTACCCATGAGACATCATTAATATGCCCGTACCCAAGCGTAAAAAAAGCATGGCAGCATTAAATGCACCTGCAGAATATTTCGTTGATAATAATTTCATTGTTGATTTTGATGGATTTAAAATTTAATAAAATTGTAAAAAACGAAGTAACAAAAATTATTTATCATTTCGTTAACAGCGAAGTAAAAATACATTCGTTTTGTTTACACGAATTATACACTTATTAACAATCGTTTGGAATGATGTTTGTTAAAGAAAGCTAATCAAGTAATTTTGCAACCAGTAAAAATGAACGAAACAACCAACATGATAAAACATAAAATTACAGCTCTGCTGTATGCAGCAGCAATTGCCTTCCCCGCTTTTTCGCAACCCACCCACAGCATTATTGACCCTGAAAAAAAGTTTAAAGATGCAAAAGAGTTCTTTATGCAAGAGCAGTTTGCATTGGCGTATCCGTTACTTGCTGAATTGAAAGCAGAAAATCCGGATAATACCGCCAGTAATCATACCTACATCAATGATGAGGTAAATTATTACTACATCGTTTGCGAACTTAAATTAAAACAACCCATAGCAGAAGATGAAGCAAAACACTACATTAACGTAGTTAGTAACGAGCCACGCCGGGAGTTGTTGAGCTACCATCTTGCTAAATATTATTTTTTAAAAGATGATTACAGCAATGCCATTAATTATCGCCATGTGTGTTGCCTTGTTTAAAGCGCACAATGCAGACTTTTTTGGCGATGGTCAAACAGCAACCCTTTACATTGTTGGGTTTCTGGTACTATTGATTGTTGGG
>JBBQPX010000169.1:0-6570 GCA_038216775.1 Chitinophagales bacterium | reverse complement strand
CCCTGCTGTTTTACGTGTTAATATGCGATTACTTTTCGAATTCATTTTTATACATTTTACCTGCTACATCTTAATGCCTCATAGCCTGCATTAATTGAAGTTGCAATTGGTCTTTACTGTTTTTACATTGCTCCAGTTGGTTACTTAAAGTTTCGTTTTCTCTTTTAACCTGGTTAATATCAGTATCAGCTTCAGTAGTTTTTCTTAATTGCTTTTTAGCACGCTGTAAATCACTCAAACTTAGTACCACACTGCGATACAGATCTTTGTTTTGCACAGAATCCATATCAACCATTACAGATAATTTTGTAATGCCGGTTGATATTTGCCCATCTATTAAATCTGCAGTTGAAACAGCGGTAGAATTAACTGTATCAAGCAATGAGGTAACACTAGTCATTTGCGACATGAAATTTATTGAAAATTCTCTTTCATGATCAGATACTTCTACTTGCTTTTGTAAAAGTGAATTTACTTTTAAAGGCACTCTTGTGCTTGAAAAAGCCAGCAACACAATAATTACTGTACTTAACAAAAACAACAGCATAACACTGGTGAATGTCTTTTTTCGCTCTTTAATATTCTTAGGTTGCATAATAAACAGTTATTAATTTTTATAATTTTTACTAGTCAAAAAAGCGGCGCCTTGGCTTTGCCTGTACTTCGTTTTGAATAGTTGTTTGTTCTTCTTTTACAAATATTCCACCTTCCTTTCTTTTGCCGATAAATTCAAGCTTGCTAAGTGTTTCAAAAAGTTTTGACGTAACTTTTACAAAGGATATAATGTCGTAAATGTTTTTGTTAATATCGTTGTTATCAAATGTAGCGTTGGAGAGGTTGCCAAGCATCGTTTCAAGTTCTCCTTGTTTCAATTCGCACCATTCAATAAGGTAATTCATCAGCTCGTCTTTGCCCGAGCCTGTTCTCATATCAATACTGTTTTTCATTACCCTTGCCAAGGCAGATATGGATGCAAACATAGCCGCAGGTGGCTCTTGCAGCATCGTCCATCGCATGGCAGTTATGGATTGGCTGATAGAAAGTATTACCCTGTCGCACAAAAACATTACCAGTTCCGATATTTCGTTTTGCTGATTTTTCTTTAATATTTTTTGAACTATTCTTGAAGAGAATAATTCGATATTGGACAAAAACTCATCAAGCTCTGCCAATAAAGAAACGAGGTCAGGATGCGAAGCCACAGAGAAACTTGGAGGTATATAATCGTTTTCAATTTTTACATCATTACCATTAACCAAAACTTTGCCAATAGCCAGTGAATAAGGTTGCCAGGCAAATTCTTTATAATTATTATCGCTGATAAGCTGAATACTGTACGATGGTAAAACGAACGGAAAGCGAGGCGGATTTTCTGAAAGATCCGGGCTGCCTGCTGGTTGTTTAACAAAGGGGTGAACTGATAAGAATATCCACCATTCAGATTCATTTCCTTTAGCAGAAAATGGAAATGTTTCGGTTAGTGTATTACCGGTTTCTGCCTGCACTAAAGCTGGCGCCGGTATTAATATGCGAACACCTCCGGGCGTAATGGCATTACAAGCCAACACTGATACTCTTAAAGATTCCTGATTATCGAGAGATATTTTTACATTAAAAGTGTTATCGCCAGATACTGAAGAGGGGAGGATGCCATAACGGATGGGCGAAACGTGAATGGCTGATAAATCCTGCAACATTCCTTGCCACGCATTATCCTGACTAATAAAGTGATCTTTATTAATCTTCATTCCATCAATCCAGTTTACAGGAAAATATTTAGTGTTATCTCTCATACGACGAAATCCAGTTATTTAATATCTAATCTTTCACAAATTATGATAGCGTTCTCTTTTATGTTGTTCTCCCGTACAGTTAATTCCGGATCAAGTATCCGGTTGCTTTGGTACCATTTTGGTTTAATTCTAAACCACCACTCATAAGTTTCCCGTTGTTCATCTGCAAAGTCGATAGTGGTTTCGCTGTGGTATTCGTTATAATCATTAATAAAATGATAATAAAGGTCGCCCAGTTTCATGGCTTCCGGGCCTTTAGCTCTAAAGTTTGTTTTAGTAGGCGAGTCTGATTTTTTGGCTATTTCAAATGCAATTACCACCAACTTTTCATTCGGCCGCTCATCTGGCAATTCAATATCTTCATGAACGGGGTATATCCAGGATGCAAAAACCGGATCGGGAATACTGTAAGCAGCTTCGAAAGTGTAAAACAAAGTAACAGGCACAAAAAATGCAAGTACACATGTGAGCATCGGGTAAAAAGGATATGTTTTATCGCCCACAACAAAATAAATGAGCGCAGAAAATACTACTATGCTAAAAAAAATCAGCGCCAGCGAAAATAATAACTCGCCAACTACCACGCCGCCACGATTGTAGCTTACTTCGTAAAAATATTTTTTGTGAAAAACTAGTATATGAAATAAACCAAACCCAATAAATGTAAGCGCCAACAGCCAGAAAACGACAAAATGATTAAATGCTGTAAGCGTTGATAGAAAAGCCAAACCGCCAAAAATAAGCGCAGCCAGCATGCCATACAATGCAGGCTTTACGCCATTGCCTGCAAAACCTTTAGCAAAACGTTTTACTGATGCCAATAGCAATAGAGTGCCACCAAAAAATACACCAATGTATATCCAAAAGTATTTTACAGCCATGATATTATCAGCTTAATATATTAAGTACAGCCAACAGCTCTTTTTAAGCTGTTCTGCATTTTTCGTTTACACAGCAAATATTGAACCTGTTTTGCACCAAAAGTTAAAAATTTAATAACTGCAGGTACAAATAAATTAATTTATTTGTTTTGCTTAAATTCTGCTTTCCATTCTTCACCATCATCCCCTTTATAACCATCTAATTTAACGAGAAAGCTTTTTGCAGGGAAAAACGGTGTAATGTGAATATCCAGAAAAATATGATCCTTCTGATCTTCATCTCTTTCGAAACGAAGTATCTGAAATTTTTCGATTAGTTTATCAGGGCCTTGTATGCCATCGAGAAACTTAACGATCTGCTTTCTTAAGTTGCCCTCCATTTTTGTATTCCATAATTCAAAAGCACGCCTGTTAAGAAAATCAGACATAACTTTTGCTATAAAATCGAAAACACGCACAACAGAATAAGTTTGCATACCCAGGTTATCTCCGCTAAACAATGTTTTGGCAGAAAACGGCATTACTTTACCCCATTCGCCTACAAACGGCACCAGGCCTACGTTTTCAAGCTCGGAAATATCAGCCTTTTTTAAATCGAAACGTACTGCATCTACTTCATCAATTGAGCCGTAAGTTTTACCAGCTACTGGTTGCGACATTTTAGTACAATATATTTTTCCTGCCAGCGCTGCTGATCCTGGCACGTAAATGTCTTCTTCTTCTCCTAAATCGGCATTTTTACCACGACCTACTATATAATTACAGGTCATCATTACGTTAGCTTTATGAGCATCTCCACCGGTTAAATTTGCATCGGTAAACATATCTAAAACATCATCGGGTGTTTCCACGTTCTCAAAATCGGTAACCAACATTACTTTATTGGCATAGGCTATTTTTGCCCATTTATCCACAACTTTGTTAGAGCCTAAATAGCCGGGAATTACAAGCAATGAATAGTTTTGACGTAGATCGAGTCTATCAAATCTGTCTTTAAGTTCTTCCGAAACGTGCTCTATGAATCTTGGCTCATCCAAATCTGTTATCTGGTTCATGGCAGCATTCATCAATACCACATTTTTCAACTTGCTGGATTCTGTATTTTTATAAAACAGGTTTACTGAACGGTAAGACTGTTCTAATTCCTTAGTAGTTTCCAGTACTTTTTTCAAATTACCTTTTAAAAGCTTTTCTGCTACGCCAGATTTTTCAGAACTTTTTTCAACCATATCCGAAACTGTTTCAGAGTTGGCTAAAAGATCTAGCCACATGCCTAACTTCTTTTTTAGCTCTGCACGTTGTGCTTTTTTATTACTATCTGTAAGAAAAATATTTTTCTTGGCCTTACGTGCCGGGTTTAAATTATCAACACCGTCAACAATTGCTTCTAAAAAGTCGTAGCCACCACTTCTTGCCAGTGTCGTTAAAGACTCTTCAAGCGGAGCGAAGCTGGTTTGCTGTTTGTTTTCTTCCTTAAAGGATGCTGCTGCACTTTCTTCGCCTTTTATTTCTTCGTTTGCCATATTGCTTTTTTTAATATTTTTTTTGATATTCGTTTTCTGGTAATTACTTTTTATTGTTCTTCAATCTCCGATGCAAGTGCTTTTAAGGCATTTACAAAAGCGGCTTTTGTGTCGGGATTTTGAATAACATTTGCCAGCGATTTATTCGATTTTAACTGCTTAATTATCTTTAAATAAGCACCGTATTCAATATCAAGATTTTTTAAGTAAGCGCTTTGGTCAGTAAGGTTTTTAGCATCAAAATCACCTAAGCTACCAAATTGAAAATTTTCTTTGGTTGTGGAGCCATCTTCTTTATCAAGATCTACATCGCAGTTTGGCTTAAAATGAGCAAACACATCTTCTACTTTTTGCAGATCTTCAACAATTTCCGGCTTAATCGGGTCATCATGTGTAAGCTTCTGAATAAAAAGTGTTTTGTTTGGTGATATTTCAACAAAGCCTTCTCCTACAGGATCGGGTGCTAAAATTGTTGTTGCTATACCTGGTTTAACTTGTGGCATAATCGTTTATTTTTAAATTTTAAATGTTAACTGTTAAGCAAATAATCTGATGATAATTTTTATATAAATATATTAATAGTTTTTAGCTTTTTATTCAATTTTCCATACTAATTCTTCATTATTAATATCAGCATGAATAGTATTGCCTTTTTTTAGCTCTCCAGAAATTATATACTTTGATATTGGTCTCCTAATCTGGCTGCGAATAACGCTCGATATTTGCCTTGCGCCATACTTAGGCGTAAAGCCGTTTAAAGCCAGGTATTTTTTTGCTTCATCCGTAATGGTAAATGAAATGCCTTGTTTATCTAAAATTTCAAGCAAGCCCTTCATTTGAATATCAAAAATGCGAACGATGCTATTTTCATTTATAGGAGCAAAAGGAACAATTTCAGTTAACCTGGCTAAAAATTCGGGCCTGAAATATTTTGTCATTATTTCCATCAGCTTATTAGAACCTGGCATTTCATTTTTAGCAAACTGTTCAGCAATCCATTCGCTGCCAATGTTTGATGTAAAGATTATAAGCGCATTGGAAAAGTCACCTTCTTTGCCCAACCTATCGTGCATGTGGCCTTCATCTAAAATCTGCAAAAACGTATCAAAAACAGATGGATGTGCTTTTTCAATTTCATCAAAAAGTAAAACTGAATACGGCTTTTGCCTTATTTTATTTACCAAAACACCGCCTTCTTCGTAACCTACATATCCCGGAGGTGCACCGTACAGCAAAGCTGCCGAGTGTTCTTCCTTAAATTCCGACATATCAAACCTAATCATTGATTTTTCATCATTAAACAAAAATTCAGCTAATGATTTTGCTAATTCAGTTTTTCCGGTACCCGTTGGGCCAAGCAGAAAGAATGAACCAATAGGCTGACCTTTTTTATTTAAGCCACTACGTGATTCTAAAATTGCTTCCGAAAGTGCCTTCACCGCATGGTCTTGCCCAACAACACGCTTTTTAAGATAAGTTTCCATGTTAAGCAACCTTTCTTTTTCCTGCGCCTGAATTTTGCCGAGCGGAATACCGGTTTTATAAGATATCACCGAAGCAATATCTTCCTTATTTACGTTCTCTTTTTTATCATCAGCAAAAATGGTGAGTTTGCTCAAGGCTTCGGTTAAAAAGTTATCAAACTCTACCGATGTTTCAAATTTATCAGCCTGAGATGCATCTTCCAATTTACCAAGCAAAACCGGGCTAATCTTGGCTTTTACCAGATTATTAAGCCACTTATATTCAGTAAATAATTCGTGTTCGGGTAATGCGGCCTCGTTTGTTTGTAGTGTGGTTAAGTTTGTGGTTAATTCCACCAATTCGGTTGCGTTTGTATCAACCATTAGTTTAATGGCCGCCATAGTTCTATCCAGCAAATCTATGGAGCCAGGAACTGGTCGCGCCGGCCGCCCGGTCAGGCCACCCCGAACTGCGTGAACAGATCCTCCTTTGCCAGGATGGCGAGCAACACGCATCCCGATTCAGACCAGTTCACGCCATGATCGGAGCCAGCATCGGCATGGTGAAAATCCCCGGCATGAATGATTTCGTCGCCCACATGGAGATCACCTGAGAGCATGAAGAGGTCTTCGCCGTGCCGGTGGTGGTGGCTGGGGTAACGCGCCCCCGGATCAAGTTTGCCGAGCAGCACGGCATGGTCGCTGCCGGGATCGAATGAGAGCAGCTTCACGAAGGCGCCGGGCACGCGCAACGGCAGCCAGCCCGAGACGTCCGCGTGTTTCAAAAAAGCCAGACCCGCCTCGGATTTTGGCGCGAGCGCGTGCAACTGCGCCCGCAACGCCGCCTGGGCTTTGGCCCGGTTGACCTGGTTGAGGATGCGCGTCCGCAAGTCTGGCGAAGGTTCGGCTG
>JBBQPX010000168.1:0-6577 GCA_038216775.1 Chitinophagales bacterium | reverse complement strand
AGATAGCCGTGTAGTCCTGCGCATTCCTGCAAAGATTGCGCCTACCAAGCTTGCTATACTTCCTTTACTTAAAAAGGATGGCTTGCCTGAAATTGCAAAAGAATTATTGAACGATTGCAAAAGCAGCTTTATGTGTTTTTACGAAGAGAAAGATGCCATTGGTAAACGCTATAGAAGAATGGATGCAGTGGGTACGCCATTTTGTGTAACCATCGATCATCAAACAAAAGAAGATAACACCGTTACTATTCGTTACAGAGATAGTATGCAACAAGAAAGAATTCCGTTGAGCGAGGTTAAAAATCTGGTGTTGGGAAAAATCAGTTGATCAGTCAGTTTATAAAAATAATTTAGAGGAATCATGAACTGGTTCCTCTTTTTATTTGACTTTTATTCTGTTGTTCAACCCATAAGGAAGCAGCAGTTGAATATGATTCCATTGAAAAAAATGAACATCAACTGTTAAAATAAAGCGAGGTTAAGAACCTGTTAAATGAAAAACTAAAGTGATATTAGCAGCAGCCCAAATTTAATTTTACTGACAAAGTATAATACATGTTGCGGAAAAAATATTTTTTTCTTTTCTGCCTGTTAGTATCAACTGTAAATTCTTCTGCCCAGTCAGATAGCCTTCCGGTAAATGTTATTTTAGAAAATTCTGGTACATCAGACTCCTTGTGGTTTACTGTTTCAGTAAATAAATATACCCATGCCAGTAGCCTCATGTTTATTGCATCGCTTGAAAACAGTGAGGTAAAAGATACTCTCTTTATTCCTGTTATTGATTCTGCTGCACATTACTGCTTTGTATTTCCTGATTCTATTGAGCAAAATTTATTGCTACAGGCTTATTTTTATCCGGGCATTTTCAGAATATCAGGCATGGTTAACAGGCAAAAAAAATCTACATCAATAAAAGCGATTTTAATTACTGATAATGACCGAATTTTCAATAAGGAAATTCCTTTCAACACCAATAATAAATTTATATTACCAGCATTGGTATTTGAAAAAGATGCCGGCTTGGTCTTTAACTACATTGATGATAACAAATGGAAAAAACATCCGGATGTAAGCATAACTGTATCTCCTACAGCGAGTGATTTTAAACAACTCGTCTTCAGTACAGAAATAAAAAGGCCGGGTAAAAAAAGCGACGGTCAATCCAACATAAATTCAAAAGACAGTCTGGTGAAAGCCGCAACTGTTGAGGATAAATTCAAAACATTGAAAAGTGTTGAGGTTGTTACCGTCAAGAAAAAGAATATTGAGAAATTTAATGAAGAATACAGTTCAGGTTTATTCAATGATTTTTCTGAAAAAGTAATTGACTGTCTTGATAACAGCGACGTTTTAAACTATCCGGATTGCCTTAGTTTCATGCAGGGCAAAGTAGCAGGACTTAACGTTGGTTATAACGAAGGAGCAATGGTTTTAAAATGGCGAGGAAGGGAAATGAAGGCATTTTATATTGATGAAATATCTGTTGATATTGAGCAAATTACCAGTGTTAATCCGGCAGAAATAGCGATGATTAAAGTTTATCCGCCACCTTTTTTTGGTTCTTCAAGAGGCGATGGTGGCGCCGTGGCGAATATATAAAGCAAAACAATGTAAGCAGCCAATGGCTATTTAAGGTAAAAGGTTATGCTCCTTCTATCCAAGTATTATTTGAAAATAAGTAATAACCAGAAATTCAATTCAGCTTTTCCTGTTTTTCATTAACGAAATAATATTTACCAGCATAACACCTAAAGCTGCGCCAAGTGTTATCAGCGTAACAATATGAATTGGGCGTATGCATTCGGAACCTTTTAGCCTTATGAAATTTGCACTCAGTAGTATTATTACCAATGCAGTAATACCCAGGCTTCTTTTTTGAGGATTCATAAAAAACAGTTTTAATACAAATTATTAAATTTCCGACACTTTAATAATTTTTTTATGGTAACAATCTCCATTTTTATTTTCGCCTTTTCTGTTTTTTGCTTTTTCTCTTTAGAGTGCTTCTGAAAATTAAACAAAACACTAAATGACTAAAATCACATTTTTGTTTGAATGATATCATCTTTCCGGTTATAATTAACATCTATTTTGCTGAAGTTCTATCTACTCATTTTAACGTGTAATACAATTACACTCAGGCAAACTTAACGGTATGAATACATTTGATATCACCAAACCTGTCGATCTCTCGGTAAACATTGAAAGCACAGGACATCTCAGAACCACTCGCCCTGTTTATATGGATTTTATGCCGCCCTGCAACAGCGCATGTCCGGCTGGCGAAAATATACAGGCATGGATGGCTTATGCACAGGAAGGGAATTATTTTGAAGCTTTTCAAACCCTTATTGCAGACAACCCTTTCCCCGCTATAATGGGCAGGGTTTGCGTAAAGCCATGCGAAACAGGTTGCAACCGAACCCATATTGATAAAACAGTAAATATTCACGCTGTAGAAAGATATATTGGAGACGAAGCCATAAAACAAAAATGGCCTGTTCAATTTGTTGCCTATACAACCGGAAAAAGAGTATTGGTAATTGGCGCCGGGCCTTCAGGCCTTTCTGCCGCTTATCAACTTACCAGAATGGGGCATACTGTTGAAATTTATGAAGCTGGCAGTCACCCCGGAGGTTTATTATGGACAGGTGTTCCCGACTACCGTTTGCCGAAAGAAATACTTGATTTTGAAGTAAACCGCATCTTAAATACCGGCATAAAAATCAGGCTCAACTATAAAGTTACCGACCTGATGGCTGAAAAAGAGGCAGGTAATTTTGATGCCGTTTTTCTGGGCATTGGTGCCGGATTAATCCGTAACGAGGAATTTACACACGACGACTCTGTTTATATTACCGATGCTTTTTCTTTTTTTAATGAGATAAAAATAGATACATCTCCTTTTATAAGAAAGAAGGTAGTAGTATATGGCGGCGGTAAGCTGGCTTTATATCTTGCCCGGATATTAAAAAGATTTGGATCAGAAGTATCTGTTTATTTTCCCGGCGATAAAAAAATGATGCCGGCATATGATTATGAAACGGAGGATGCGCTGGCAGAAGGAGTAGATATACAATTATTAAGAAAAATTCAGAAAGCAGAAAACAACAAAATAACCCTGGAGATATTGCAAATGGATAAAGGCAAAGCCATTGATACGGGTGAATTTGAATTGGTTGATGCTGATATATTAATAGTGGCCAATAAACAAGAAGCCGATTCGGCATTCCTGCGTTCTATTGAAGGTATTGATGTTAATACAGATGGTACAATTAATACAAATAACGAACGGATGACTAACAACGAAGGCATTTTTGCCGGAGGTGATATGCTGCCCGGAGAAAACAGAAGCTCCACCATCGCCATTGGCCATGGTAAAAAGGCGGCAAAGTATATCGATGCTTATTTAATGCAGCAGCCGTATCAGAAACCGGATAAACACCCAACTGCCGGATATCGAAAACTGCATATGTGGTATAAAACAGATGCACCGCAAAAAGAACAGGATAAACTTAAACCGGAGATTGCTGTAAAAAATTTTGATGAAGTAATTTCTGGCCTGTCAGAGTCTGAAGCAAGATTTGAGGCACAACGATGCTTGAGTTGTGGCAACTGTTTTGAATGTGACGGTTGCTTTGGCGCCTGCCCCGAAGATGCAATTATTAAATTAGGAAAAGGCAACCGCTATGCCTTCAATTATGATGCCTGTACAGGCTGTGCAGTTTGTTATGAACAATGCCCCTGCCATGCCATAGAAATGATTCCCGAACCTGTTAATTCAACTACTGATGTCAAAAAATAAAAAAATTATTTCTACCATTGATGGTAACGAAGCGGCAGCCTACGTGGCTTACCGCGTTAATGAAGTTTGCGCCATCTATCCCATCACACCTTCATCCACCATGGCCGAACTGGCCGATGAGTGGGCATCAAAAGGAATTAAAAACATTTGGGGAAATATTCCGGAGGTAATGGAAATGCAGAGTGAAGGCGGCGCAGCAGGCACCGTGCATGGCGCATTACAAACTGGCGCACTCACTACAACATTCACAGCATCGCAAGGGCTGATGCTGATGTTGCCCAACATGTATAAAATAGCAGGCGAATTAACAGCAGCAGTTTTTCATGTGGCTGCCCGTTCGCTGGCAGCACAGGGACTTTCCATTTTTGGCGATCATCAGGATGTAATGGCTGCAAGAACAACAGGCTTTGCCATGTTAGGTTCTGCAAGCGTGCAGGAAGCACATGACTTTGCCTTAATAGCACAGGCTGCAACATTAGCCGCAAGAATTCCAATAGTACATTTCTTTGATGGCTTCCGCACTTCGCATGAAGTAAATAAACTGGAAATGCTGAGTGATGAACAAATAAAATCAATGATACCAGATGAGCTGGTAATTGCTCATCGTAACAGAGGATTAAATCCTGATCGTCCATTTATAAGAGGAACGGCTCAAAATCCTGATGTCTATTTTCAGGCAAGAGAAACTGTAAATACATTTTACAACAACATGCCCGGTATTGTAGAGAACATAATGAGGGATTTTGAAAAAATGACCGGCAGAAAATATGAGCTCTTTCAATATACAGGTGCAGACGATGCAGAAGCCGTAATCATTGTTATGGGTTCTGGAGGAGAAACAGTTGCTGAAACAGTGGAAGCTTTGAATATATCCGGGGCAAAAACCGGTGTAATTCAGGTTCGTTTGTACAGACCATTTTCTTTGGAGCATTTTATAAATGCATTGCCATCAACTGTAAAATCAATTGCAGTTCTGGACAGAACAAAAGAATCAGGCGCAGCCGGAGAACCCATGTATCAGGATATTTTATCAACATTGGTTGATGCCTTGCAGCAAGGTAAAATAAAAAAACTACCAAATATTGTCGGCGGCCGATATGGATTATCTTCTAAAGAATTTACACCAGCCATGGTGAAGGCAGTTTTTGACGAGCTATTGAAAGACAAACCTAAAAACAACTTTACCATTGGTATTAATGATGATGTAACGCATACCAGTCTTGAATATGACGCTGCTTTTAAATTAGATGAATCACAATGGCGGCAGGGATTATTCTTTGGCCTTGGTGCCGATGGAACTGTGGGTGCCAATAAAAATACCATTAAGATAATTGGAGAAAATACAGACTTATTTGCACAAGGATATTTTGTGTACGATTCCAAAAAGTCCGGAGCAAGAACAGTTTCGCATTTAAGATTTGGGCCAAAACCAATTAAGGCTCCATACTTAATATCAAAAGCAGATTTTATCGCCTGCCACCAGTTCAACTTTACCGAAAAAGTAGAAATGCTGCAGTATGCATCAGAAGGCGCCACTTTTCTATTGAATAGCCCCCATGATAAAGATGAGGTGTGGAGTAAGCTTACTGGCCAGGTTCAAAAACTTATCATCGATAAAAAAATAAAATTTTATGTAATTGATGCTACAACGGTAGCAAGAGATACAGGTATGAGCGGCAGAATTAACACCATTATGCAAACCTGTTATTTTGCGCTGTCGGGTGTGTTGCCAAGGGAAGATGCCATCAAACAAATTAAAAAAGCCATTGAAAAAACTTACTTCAAAAAAGGCAAAAAAGTAATTGAACAGAATTTCATTGCAGTAGATGCTACACTTGCCAATCTATTTGAAGTAATAGTTCCTGCTAAGGTTTCTGCTGCAGAAAATAAATTACAAACGGTATCAAATAAGGCACCTGATTTTGTAAAGCAAGTAACCGCAATGATGATGGCGGACCATGGCGATCTGTTACCGGTGAGCAAAATGCCAATTGACGGAACTTATCCCAGCGGCACTACCCAATGGGAAAAACGAAATGTTTCTGACTTGGTGCCATTATGGGAACCTGAACTTTGTATTCAATGCGGCAATTGTGCTTACGTTTGTCCGCACAGTGTTATCAGAGCTAAGTTTTTTCACAAAGACAATTTAAAAACAGCACCTGATGGTTTTAAATCAGCACCCATCAATGCAAGAGGATTTCCTGAAACAAAATATTCCTTGCAGGTTTATCTGGAAGATTGTACAGGTTGCAATTTATGTGTGGAAGTTTGTCCAGCTTCTGAACCGGGCAATCGTTCTAAAAAAGCCATCAACATGGTTGAGAAAGAACCATTGATGGAAACTGAACAGAAAAATATTGAACATTTTGAAAGCATTACCTGGAACGATCGATCTAAAATTGATTTCTCAACTGTTCATGGCGCTCAGTTTCTGGAACCGCTATTTGAATTTTCCGGAGCCTGTGCCGGTTGTGGAGAAACCCCATATTTAAAACTATTGTCGCAATTATTTGGCGACCGTTTGTTGATTGCTAATGCAACGGGATGTTCCTCTATTTATGGCGGTAACCTGCCTACTACTCCATGGACTGTAAATAAAGATGGAAGAGGACCTGCATGGAGCAATTCTTTATTTGAAGACAACGCAGAGTTTGGTTTGGGCATGCGCATTACAGCAGATAAACAACTGCAGATAGCAAAACAATATCTACTTGAATTAAAAAATGAGCTGGGAGAAGAATTCGTAAATGAAATACTTGATGCCTC
>JBBQPX010000167.1:0-6609 GCA_038216775.1 Chitinophagales bacterium | reverse complement strand
AATGACATTGTTATTGAAAAAGCAATGGGCTCTTATGTTTGGGATGATAGGGGAGAAAAATATTTAGACCTGTATGGCGGTCACGCTGTAATATCAATCGGGCATACACATCCGCATTATGTAAAGCGAATTGAAGAGCAGTTGCATAAAGTTGGCTTTTATTCCAACTCTGTAAAAATACCTTTGCAAGTTGAGCTTGCAGCAAAATTAGGCAAGATTTCAGGCAAAGAAAATTTCCAATTATTTTTATGTAGTTCAGGAGCAGAAGCAAATGAGAATGCTTTAAAACTCGCTTCCTTTTATAATGGACGAAAAAAAATAATCGCTTTTAAAAAAGCGTTTCATGGCAGAACATCGCTGGCAGTAGCTGCTACCGATAATCCAAATATTGTTGCGCCGGTTAATGAAACTGATAATGTAATTTTTCTTCCTTTTAATGATGAAGCTGCGCTGGAAGATGCTTTTAAAATAAACGAAATTTCATCTGTTATTATCGAAGGCATACAAGGCGTTGGCGGTATCAATGTTGCATCAAGTTCCTTTCTTCAAAAAATAAGAAGTCTTTGTGATGAACACAATGCGGTTTATATAGCAGATTCTGTGCAGTGCGGTTATGGACGTTCGGGTAAATTTTATTCGCATGATTTTGCTGGCGTTGATGCCGATATTTATACGATGGCAAAAGGTATGGGTAATGGTTTTCCGATTGGAGGTATTTCTATTTCACCAAAAATTGCGCCCAAACATTTTATGCTGGGCACAACCTTTGGCGGCAATCATTTAGCTTGTGCAGCAGCGTTAGCTGTGCTTGAAGTTATGGAAAGTGAAGACCTGATTAAAAATGCAACTGCAATAGGAGAGTATCTGGTTGACGAATTAAAAAAGTTGCCCAACATTATTGAAGTACGAGGTAGGGGATTAATGATTGGCATTCAACTACCCGAAGAATTAAATATGGTTAAAAAAAACCTGCTCTTTAAGCATAAAATTTTTACCGGCGAAGCAAAACCTAATGTTATAAGACTTTTGCCTGCATTAAATATTACAAAAATTGAGGCTGATATTTTTTTACAAGCGATTAAAACCGAACTAGGCTGATGAAAAATTTTGTTTCTGTAAATGATGTTGATGATATTAAAGCGCTTGTTGAGCAGGCGTTAAAATTTAAAGCAAACCCATTCGCTGCAAAAGATTCTGGCGCAGGAAAGAGAGTCGGCTTGCTGTTTTTGAATCCTTCGATGCGTACAAGATTAAGTACACAGGTAGCTGCACAAAACCTAGGTATGGAAGCCATCGTTTTTAATATTGATAAAGAAGGTTGGGCATTGGAATTTGAAGAAGGAGCGAAAATGAATGGCACAACCGTCGAGCATATTAAAGATGCTGCTCCGGTAATGGGACAGTATTTTGATATTCTATGTGTTCGTACATTTCCATTACTAAAAAATCGTGAGGAAGACTACGCAGAGACGATAATTAACCAGTTTATAAAATATGCTGGCGTCCCTGTTGTAAGCATGGAGAGTTCTACGTTGCATCCGTTACAAAGTCTTACCGATATAATTACTATTAAAGAACAAATGCTCCAAGTTCCCCCTTTAGGGGGCGGAGCGGGTAAACCAAAAGTTGTTCTCACCTGGGCGCCTCATGTTAAGGCACTTCCTCAATGCGTTGCAAATTCATTTGCAGAATGGGTAGGAGCGTGGGGTGAAGCAGATTTTGTAATCACACATCCTGAAGGATTAGAACTTGATGAATCATTTACAAAAAATGCGACAATAATAACAAATCAGAATGAGGCATTGAAAAATGCTGATTATGTGTACGTGAAAAACTGGAGCTCTTATAAAGACTATGGAAAGATTGTTTCTACTGATGCTGATTGGATGCTGACGAACAAAAAACTTGCTCTAACAAATAATGCAAAAGTTATGCATTGCCTTCCCGTAAGGCGCAATGTTGAGTTGAGTGATGAAATACTTGATGGACCGAATAGTTTGGTTACGAAGGAGGCAGGAAACAGGGTTTGGGCGGCGCAGGCGGTACTTCACGAAATAATAAAGCCCCCATCCCCTGAAGGGGAGTTATAGGTGCAGTGTAAGTTGTATTAAAGGTTAATTATACACGAGAAAAAAATGAAGAGGTTTATGGCATAAGCAGTGTTGAGTGAAATGATACCCCCATCTCCTGAAGGGGAGTTATAGGTGCAGTGTAAGTTGTATTAAAGGTTAATTATGCAAGAGAAAAAAATGAAGAGGTTTATGGCATAAGCAGTGTTGAGTGAAACAATACCCCAATCCCCTAAAGGGGAGTTATAAATGCAGAAAAATAAGTAGTAAAAGGTTTTTATGCAAGAAAAAAATTTTGAAGAGGTTGAAAAATCTAACATGTATTATGGCGCAAGCCCTAAGTTGTTTGAAATAGCTGAAGAGCTACGAGGAACGATGACACCTGCTGAAGAGATTTTTTGGAATGCGATTAAAATAAATGATTGGCATCTGAAATTCAGAAGACAGCATCCAATTTCAAATTACATTGCTGATTTTTATTGTCACAAAGTAAAACTTGTTATCGAAATAGACGGTGGTTATCATCTGACGACGGAAGTGAAAATTTATGATGCAGCAAGGGAAGATGAAATCAAATCCTTTGGTATAACTGTTTTACGATTTAGAAATGAAGAAGTATTGAATGAAATAGATTTAGTCATAAACAAAATTGATACTACCATCACCACGTTGCTAAATAACCTTAAAGAAAAAACAAACTCTTCGAATAACTCCCCTTCAGGGGATGGGGGTAAACTATTCGTAATTAAAATAGGAGGCAATGTCGTAGATGATGTAGCCGCATTACAATCATTTCTTCAAAAATTTTCTTCGGTTGGCGAAAAAAAAATTCTCATTCACGGCGGCGGTAAAATTGCAACAACTATTGGTAAGCAACTCGGTATTGAACCAAATTATATTAATGGCAGACGGATAACAGATGAATCTACAATTGACCTTGTGACCATGGTTTATGGTGGTTTGATAAATAAAAAACTCGTTGCATCATTGCAAGCGCTTGGCTGCAATGCTATTGGTTTAACTGGTGCAGATGCAAATATTATTCCGGCAGTAAAAAGACCGGTAAAAGAAATTGATTATGGTTTTGTGGGTGATGTAAGCAGTGAGCAATTGGCAATTGGCAGTCTGCAATTGTTTTTAAATAATAACCTTGTGCCTGTTGTTGCGCCTTTAACGCACGATGGTAAAGGACAAATGCTGAATACAAATGCAGATACTATTGCTTCAACATTGGCTGTTGCCCTATCGGAAGTGTATGATGTACGATTGATTTATTGCTTTGAAAAGAAAGGTGTGTTAGAAAATATTGAGGATGAAAACTCGGTCATAAATCTTATCAATAAAGAAAAATACCAGCAACTATTGCAGGATAGAAAACTTTTTGAAGGCATTTTGCCAAAAATAGATAACGCGTTTGATGCCATAAACAATGGGGTTAATGAAGTGTTGATTGGTGATGCGAATGACCTGTTGCAAAATGTAACAGAACAAGTAAAAGGAACTTTGTTTAAATAATGAATATCGACTTACTATATAATGATGCAGTTGACTTATTGAAGAAATTAATAAGCACTCCTTCTTTGTCGAAAGAAGAAGATAAAACTGCTGACATTATTGAGCAGTTTCTGGTATCAAAGAATATCGAGTCAAACCGGCTGCTGAATAATGTTTGGGCAACAAATAAATTTTTTGATGAAGCCAAGCCGGTCATCTTACTTAATTCACATCACGATACCGTAAAGCCAAATCCTCAATACACAAAAAATCCATTTGAGCCTATTGTGAAAGAAGGAAAACTTTTTGGTTTAGGAAGTAATGATGCAGGCGGATGTTTGGTAAGTTTAATAGCAGCCTTCATTTATTTTTACGAAAAAGAAAATTTAAAATACAATATTGTTTTAGCTGCCACGGCGGAAGAAGAAATAAGTGGTTTCAACGGATTAGAAATACTATTAAACCTGGATACTCCAAGTTCCCCCTTTAGGGGGCTAGGAGGCGTAATTGTAGGCGAACCAACATTAACCAATCTTGCCGTTGCAGAAAAAGGCTTACTGGTACTGGATTGTGTAAGTATAGGCAAAGCTGGTCACGCTGCAAGAGAAGAAGGTGATAATGCCATTTATAAAGCTATGAAGGATATAAGTTGGTTTGAATCTTTTCGGTTTCCAAAAATTTCTGAAACGCTGGGATCAATTAAAATGTCGGTAACATCAATTAATACAGAAAATAAAGCGCATAATGTTGTGCCTGCCATTTGCAATTTTGTTGTAGATGTGCGTGTTACAGATGAATACACACACGAAGAAATTCTAGACGTTATAAAACAAAATGTTAGCTGCGATGTAAAGCCACGGAGCATGCGTTTGCGTTCTTCAAAAATTGAACAGGAGCATCCGTTAGTTGTTGCCGGAGTAAAACTCGGTAAACAAATGTATGGTTCACCCACATCATCTGATGCGGCTTTAATAAGTGCTCCAGTTTTAAAATGCGGACCAGGCGATAGCGCCAGAAGTCATACTGCTGATGAATTTATTTATCTGGAAGAGATAAAGCAAGGAATTGAAACTTATATAAAAATATTGGAGCAGGTAGTAAGCTAACGCCAGCACTTAAAACTTATAACTAACATGAAACTCTGGCAAAAAGATAAAACAGCATTAATAGAAGTTGAAAAATTTACTGTTGGTAACGATAGAGATTTAGATATTTACTTGGCACCATTTGATGTGCTGGGTTCAATTGCTCATGTCATAATGCTTGAGTCAGTGGGATTATTAAAAAAGGAGGAGAAAGAAATTTTAGTAAAAGAGTTGAAAGAAATATATGCTATCTATAATTCCCCTTCAGGGGTTAGGGGCTTGGATAGTGGCGTAGAGGATATTCACTCACAAGTAGAATTAATGCTTACTCAAAAGTTAGGCGATGTTGGTAAAAAAATTCATAGCGCCAGAAGCAGAAACGACCAGGTTTTACTTGATTTAAAATTATTTTTAAGAGCAGAAATAGAGACCACAGTCATCAACACAAAAAATTTATTCGACCTTTTAATAACCCAAAGCGAAAAGTATAAGGCTGATTTGTTGCCGGGTTATACGCACCTGCAATTAGCGATGCCATCTTCATTCGGTTTATGGTTTGGCGCTTATGCAGAAAGTTTAGTTGACGATGTTATCACGCTACAGGCAGCTTATTCCGTAGTAAATAAAAACCCTTTAGGCTCTGCTGCGGGCTATGGTTCTTCATTCCCTATTAACAGGCAAATGACAACAGATTTGCTTGGGTTTGATTCGATGAATTACAACGTGGTTTATGCCCAAATGGGCAGAGGAAAAACCGAGCGCTTAGTTGCATCTGCTTTAGCAAATATTGCAGCAACACTATCCAAAATGAGTATGGATGCCTGTTTATATTTAAATCAAAATTTCGCATTCATTTCTTTCCCTGATGAGCTTACAACAGGCAGCAGCATTATGCCGCATAAAAAAAATCCTGATGTATTTGAATTAATACGTTCGCATTGCAACCGTATTCAGGCATTGCCTAACGAAATAATGTTAATGACAACCAACTTGCCATCAGGCTATCACCGGGATTTGCAGTTGATTAAAGAACATATTATTCCGGCATTTAAAAACCTGAACGATTGCCTCACCATGGCTGCCTTCATGCTAAGCAATATCCATGTAAATAAAGATTTGTTGCAAGATGAAAAATACAAATACCTTTTTAGTGTAGAAGAGGTTAATAAGCTAGTACTGCAGGGAATCCCTTTTAGAGATGCATACAAGCAAATAGGAGCAGATATTGAAGCGGGGGAATTCACTCATTCCGGAACGCCCAACCACACCCACGAAGGTTCAATTGGAAATTTGTGCAATGAAGAAATTCAGGCACAGATGTATAATATTATGCAAAAATTCAATTTTGACAAGGTGAAAATTGCGTTACAACGATTATTAAGTTAGATTTGTCGCAATAATATCCGATAAATAATGGTCGAATCAACAAAGAAACGTATTGCAATTTTTGGCTCCACAGGTTCAATAGGTACACAGGCATTGGAGGTAATCCGGGCAAACCCCGACTTATTTGAAGTTGAAATATTAACAGCCCAAACAAATGATGAATTATTAATTACTCAAGCGCTTGAATTTAGGCCCAATGCAATTGTTATTGGCGACGAAAGCAAGTACAAAAAACTAAAGGATGCACTGTCATCAACAGATATAAAAGTTTTTGCAGGAGAAGCCGCTTTAGAAGAAGCTGCCGATTTTGACACCTATGATATGATGCTTGCCGGTATAGTAGGATTTGCGGGTCTGAAACCAACCTTAAAAGCTGTAGAAAAAGGCAAAGCTGTTGGCTTGGCTAACAAAGAAACCCTGGTGGTAGCCGGCGATATCGTAATGCAAACCCCCATCCAAAAAAAAGCCGAGTGCTCGCTATAAAAAAGAATAAAAGGTGCTCTTTTTTAGATGGGGGGTTGCATTACCATATCGCCGGCAAACCACCGGGTTTCTTTTTTAGCCAAGCCCACAGC
>JBBQPX010000166.1:0-6611 GCA_038216775.1 Chitinophagales bacterium | reverse complement strand
GAGCTGTTAATGTAGCCGGGGGTTTTATTTGCATCAAAGTCTGTTGTCCCCCTCTCCTTTGGAGAGGGGTTAGGGGTGAGGTCAACCCAGTTAGTTAAATTAGCAAGTGGTCCTTCGCCACTCGGGCCCGGACCGTATTTATCTACATGCGGTAATTCCAAAGGCAGTTCTTCCGCATCAAGCGGCAGGGCAATACCATCGCTCCAGATTATTGGGAATGGCTCGCCCCAGTAACGCTGCCGGCTAAAGCCTGCATCACGCATGCGGTAGTTTACTTTTCTTTTACCAATACCCAGTTCTTCAATTTTATTTACGGCTACGCCAATGGCATCTTTCATTAATAAACCATTTAAAAAACCGGAGTTTTCTAAAACAGCTTCCTTGGTTGAGTTCGCTTCTTCGCCATTAAAATGTGCGCCAATAATGTTGGTAATGGGAATATTAAAATGTTTTGCAAAACCAAAGTCACGCTGGTCTCCGCAAGGCACAGCCATAATGGCGCCGGTGCCATAACCTGCCAACACGTACTCTGCAATCCAAATGGGAATCTCTCTTCCATCAAAAGGATTTACTGCATATGCGCCAGTAAAGCAACCGGTAATGGTTTTGGCTTCAGCCATGCGCTCTCTTTCGCTACGGCTTTTTACATACGCCAGGTATTCGTCAATAGCAGGCTTTTGCGCTGCCGTTGTAATTTGCGAAACCAATTCATGCTCGGGAGCTACCACCATAAAATCAACACCAAAAATAGTATCGGGACGAGTGGTGTAAACACGTAATTTTTTATCGGCAGCTTTAATTTCAAAGTCCATTTCTGCCCCTTCACTTTTCCCAATCCAGTTGCGCTGCATTTCTTTCATGGCATCGCTGAAGTCAACCGTTTCCAGTCCTTCAAGCAACCGGTCGGCATAATTGGTAATGCGCAAAAACCATTGGCGCATTTTCTTTCTTTCCACCGGGTGGCCGCCTCTTTCGCTCACACCATTAACCACTTCATCGTTTGCCAGCACCGTACCTAATGCTTCGCACCAGTTTACTTCGCCAAAGGCGGAAAAAGCCAAACGGCGGTTCATTAAAATATCTTCTTGCTCTTTTTTGCTATAATTATTCCATTGCTCCGCAGTGAAGTTTTTATTTCCTTTGGTTTCGTATTTTTTAATAAGGTCGGCAATTGGCCTCGCTTTCTTTTGCGTATTGCAGAAGTAGCTGTTAAATAACTGCAGAAAAATCCACTGTGTCCATTTGTAATATTGCGGGTCGCTGGTGCGTACTTCACGGTCCCAATCGTAGCAAAAACCAATTTTATCAAGCTGGGCTTTAAAGGTGGCTATATTTTTTTCGGTTGTTGTTGCCGGGTGCTGGCCGGTTTCCAAAGCATATTGTTCGGCTGGTAAACCAAAACTATCGAAACCCATCGGGTGCAGCACATTAAAGCCCTTTAATCTTTTGTAACGGCTGAAAATATCGCTGGCAATGTAGCCCAGTGGATGCCCAACATGCAGCCCTGCACCACTTGGGTAAGGAAACATATCCAGCACATAATATTTTGGCTTGGGAGAATCGTTCGATACTTTATATACCTTATCTTCCTTCCACTTTTTCTGCCATTTTTCTTCAATCTCATTAAATCTGTATTCCATACCCCTATCCCCTAAAGAGGGATTATTTTGTTTGATTAAAAAATATTTTTTGTCTTCTTATAAAAACAACATCCAAACTGTGAAAGAAAAGTTATTTCATCCGCTTTCGTAACCTCTTATCAAAATTTATAAAAATAAACTGCGTAGGTTGTCGTTTTGAAGAGGGCAAAAATACGGCAAAGCAGCTAAAAACCTTTATTTTTGCCCGGCTCGTAAGAACATGCCTTGTGGCGTGTTCGTGAATAAAAACAAAACCGCAAAAAAAGAACACGCTATGAGGCGTGCTCCTACAAAAAAACAAATATGGCTCAATTTGGAAAAGCAAGCAGTAAACGTGGTAAACCAACTTATGCATACGCCATTATTGGTGTGTCGTTGGTTTTATTTTTGTTCGGTATCGTTGGCTGGTTCTTTTTAAATCTTCGTAAAACCGGGGATTATGTAAAGGAAAACATTCAGGTGCATGCCTGGCTAAATCCTAATGCACAAAAGAAAAAAATTGATAGTCTGCAGCAATATGTTGCCTCTATCCCTTACGCCAAGGATGTGCAATACGTTACCAAAGAAATAGCTATTCAAAAATGGAATAAAGAAAATGATACTACCTGGAAGAAGTTTATAGATTCAAATCCGTTGCCAGAAAGTATTGATTTTTACATAAAATCTGAATACGTTCAAAAAGACAGTCTTAATATGCTGTCCATGGATTTATTAACGCGGTATCCAGGGCTGATCAGTGAATTTCAATTTCCGGAAGAGACAATTAAGCAGGTAAGCCAGTTTGTAAAAACAGGGGCTTATATTTTCTTGTTTGTTGCAATTTTATTAACCATACTGGTGGTTTTTTCTATTGATAATACCATAAGGTTGGCGATGTACAGCAACCGTTTTTTAATAAAAACCATGCAAATGGTGGGTGCTACACGCTGGTTTATTGCCAAACCGATAAATGTGCGGGCAATAATAAACGGGCTGGTTGCTTCTTTAATTGCCATTATTGCCGTGTGGTTTACTGTTTCGCTGATTGAATATATGATACCGAGTTTTAAAAACTTACACGATAATAAAAACATGATTTTGCTGTTTTTATTCATTATTGTAATGGGTATTAGCATTACCCTTATAAGCACACACCGCTCGGTAATTAAATACCTGCGCATGAAATTGGATGATTTATATTAATTTGCAACCTCAATTATAATTAACATGAGCAACGAAAAAAAACAAACTACAACTACTGCTGATAGCAATGCTTTATTTAACAAAGAGAATTATAAGTGGATGCTTATTGGACTTGCCGTTTTAGCGTTAGGCTTTTTTTTAATGGCGGGTGGTAAAAGTGATGACCCAAAAGTTTTTAACGCTGATGAAGTGTACAGCACAACCCGCATTACTATTGCACCAATTTTAATTATAGCTGGCTTTATCATTGAGATTTTTGCGATTATGAAGAAATCCAAAACAGCATAATTTATCTGAATAATAATATTTAAATAAAGGCGAAGATTATATCTTCGCTTTTTGCTTATAAACCAAACGCTAATGAATACCATACAAAGCATCATCATCGCCATTGTGGAAGGCTTAACAGAATTTTTGCCAGTATCTTCTACCGGCCACATGATTATTACCGAAAAGCTGTTGAACATTAGCGAAACAGAATTTATTAAAGTATTTACTGTGGCTATACAACTGGGTGCTATTTTAGCCGTGGTGGTTTTATACTGGAGAAAGTTTTTCGATTTTAAAAACTGGCAGTTTTATGCAAAAATTATCGTGGGTGTAATACCTGCGATAATATTGGGGCTTTTATTTTCTAAAAAAATTGATGCCTTACTGGAGAGTTCAACTACGGTTGCTATTTCACTTTTGGTTGGCGGTATTGTGTTAGTGTTTATTGATAATGCCTTTAAAAATCCGAAGATACATTCAGAAAAAGAGGTGAGTTTTTTAAATGCTTTTGTAATCGGTATATGGCAGTGCATTGCCATGATACCCGGCGTTAGTCGCAGTGCAGCCTCCATTATTGGTGGTATGCAGCAAAAGCTAACCCGTAGTGCTGCCGCAGAGTTCTCTTTCTTTTTAGCGGTGCCAACTATGGCCGCAGCTACAGGCTATAAATTATTGAAATATTATAAAGAGTACGGCGGTTTTTCATCCGAAGAAATAAAACAACTTGCCGTAGGAAATATAGTTGCATTTATTGTTGCTTTACTTGCCATAAAATTCTTCATAAGCTTTTTAAAAAAATACGGATTTAAAATCTGGGGTTACTACCGCATTATTGTAGGTATCCTTTTGTTGATTTTAATTTATACCGGATACATCAACTCCTAAATATACCCTGTATTGGGTATATGATGTTAAAGGCTAATTTTGTAATTATGCATTATACAATTAACCAACATTATCATGAAAATTATCAGGTTGTTCCTATTTACCGCTGTTGTTGCTATAAGCCTAAACAGTTGCGATTCCGGCTACGGAAAAGAATACAAATTAGATAAAAAACACAGTGTTTATTATAAAGGAGATGGTGTTGACGAGGCCATGGCGAAAAAGCTGGCGAACTATCTAAAAGAGCAGGAATATTTTCAAGACAGTATAAATGCCACGGTGCAATTAGAGAAAGTTAAAGACACTTTCAACCTGAATTTTGTGGTAGATGAAACCAAAATCACTAAAGATTATGATAATAATTTTTTATTGTTTGGTGGCTTTATTTCCGAAGCCGTGTTTAACAAAGCGCCGGTTATTATTCAGTTAACCGATGATAAATTAGAACCATTTAAAAATCTTGGATATGCAAAACCAGTCGCAGACTCCACAAAATAAGTTCCGTTACTAACTGCTGATACATGTAAAAAGCCCCTGCAATTAAATGCAGGGGTCTTTTTTGGAGGTTACATTTAAATTGTCGCTTTTGCCCCTATCCCCTAAAGGGGTATATCAGCATTAAATTAAATGATTTCAATAATTAAAAACAGAGCTTTTACATTTTAAGATTGCGACAATTTTAATTTACTCTTTTTGTTTTTATAGCCTGATATTTACTATTTTCATTGCACCTTAATAGTAAACGATGCAGACTGCTTCTAAAAAAGTTATCAATGGCTGGGCAATGTACGACTGGGCTAATTCAGTGTACAACCTTGTAATTACAACTACATTTTTTCCGGCTTATTATGCCTTTGTTACCAGCACCGTTAACTTTCCGGATGGTATAACTTTTTTAGGCAGGCGCTTTGTAAATACCGAGCTTAAAGATTATGTGCTCGCCTTTGGCTTTTTGGTAATTGCATTGCTCTCTCCTATTTTATCTTCCATAGCAGACTATAAGGGCAATAAGAAAAATTTTATGAAGTTCTTCTGTTACCTAGGTGCCGCAAGTTGTTCACTCATGTATTTTTTTGATAAAGACCATGTAACGCTCGGCCTGATGTGCTTTATGTTTGCCGGTATTGGATTTTACGGAAGCCAGGTTTTTTATAATTCTTACCTGCCCGAAATTGCTGCAGAAGCAGACCAGGATAAAGTAAGTGCCCGTGGATTTAGCTTTGGCTACATTGGTAGTGTTATTATGCAGCTGATTGGGTTTGGTTTGGTAATGGCAATGCCAGATAGTCAACTACCATTAAAAATCACTTTTTTAATGGTAGGCGTTTGGTGGGTAGCTTTTGCGCAGATAACATTTGCAAGGTTACCCATAAGCCCCAAGCCAGAGCGGAAAGCCAGAAAGAATGCGCTAATAAATGGATTTCATGAGTTAAAAGTTGTGCTGGGACAGGTTAAAAAATTACCTCAATTAAAAAGGTTTTTACCCGCTTTCTTTTTTTACAGCATGGGTGTACAAACAGTTATGCTTGTTGCTATTGATTTTGGTATTAAAGAATTACAATTAGAAAACAGTAAGTTGATAATTACTGCTGTAATTATACAGGTTGTTGCTATTGCGGGTGCCGTTGGCATGAGCCGTTTATCTGCCATTTATGGCAATATTAAAATATTATCGCTTACCGTTTGTTTGTGGATTGCCGTTTGCATTGCCGGTTATTTTATGCGGACTGAATTGCATTTTTATATAATCGCATCGCTAGTTGGTTTGGTGATGGGCGGTATTCAGTCGTTAAGTCGATCAACCTACAGCAAACTAATGCCGGAAACAAAAGACACTGCTTCGTTTTTTAGTTTTTATGATGTAACGGAAAAATTTGCAATTGTAATAGGCCTGTTTAGTTTTGGGTTGATAGAAGGAATTACCGGCAGTATGCGTAACTCCATTTTGGCGTTGATTATTTTCTTTGCATTGGGATTGATATTTTTATTGCTAACTGGACAGGCTCAAAAGAAACAACTGTAAATTTGCCACATGAAATTATATACCGTAAATACCGGGCATTTTAAATTAGATGGCGGTGCTATGTTTGGTGTTGTACCAAAAAGCATGTGGAATAAACTAAACCCTGCCGATGAAAACAATATGTGCAGTTGGGCTTTGCGTTGTTTATTGATTGAAGATGATGGCAAATTAATTCTGGTTGATAATGGAATGGGCGATAAACAGGATGATAAATTTTTCGGGCATTATTATTTGCATGGAGATGATACGCTCGATAAATCGCTAGCGCAACATGGTTTTACCAAAGATGATATTACAGATGTTTTTTTAACGCATCTTCATTTTGACCATTGCGGCGGCAGCATTGTACGAGAAGGAGACAAATTAGTGCCCGCATTTAAAAATGCAACTTACTGGAGCAATGAACAGCACTGGAAATGGGCCACAGAGCCAAACGACAGAGAGAAAGCTAGTTTTTTAAAAGAAAATATTTTACCGATAAAAGAAAGCGGGAAACTACAGTTTCTTGAAGCGAGCGCACAGGTAACCGAAAATAAAATCAGTTGCTATAGTACTCCTTTCTCCTCTGACTTTTCTTTTTTTACGGTAAGCGGCCATACAGATGCCATGAT
>JBBQPX010000165.1:0-6611 GCA_038216775.1 Chitinophagales bacterium | reverse complement strand
TCCCGGTCAATTTGAATGTCTGCAAACTTATTCCACTGATACCCGAAGTTTTGGGTATAATTATCGTCTTGTACAAGCCGGTAAGCACCGTTTTTGTAAGGAAAAATAACGGTTTCGCCTTCAGTAAGTCCGGCAGAATTTTGTTGTAAAAACTTACGGGTAAAGGGGTTCTGTAAGGTAATTTGTTGACTCATGTGTGTTAGGATATTGTAAGATGATGTGTTAGTTTTAAATAAAACAAGTATGTAAGGTCTTATTTAAACGCACAACCTTTATGCAATATTGTATTAATGTGGTTTTTCTGTTGATTTATACCAGACTATAAACTTCTTAATACCCTCGGCAAGGCTGGTTTTGGGCTTATAATTTAACAGTTTGCCAGCCTTAGTAATATCGGCAAAAGTGATATCAACATCGCCGGGCTGCATAGCCTCACGTATTATATTTTTTTCTTTACCCATTGCTGCGTAAATGGTATCTACCAACTCATCCAGTTTAATGGGATTGTTATTGCCAAGATTTACAGTAGTATAAACTTTCGTATTATTCAAACAATACTCAAGTGCTGCGTAAATGCCTGATACTGTATCATCTATATAAGTATAATCCCTTGCGGTTTGCCCATCGCCAAATAATGTAATAGGCTCATCATTTGCAATCTTTTTTACAAATTTATGAATAGCTAAATCTGGCCTTTGGCCGGGACCATAAACCGTAAAAAAACGCAGGTTCACCACATCAATATTATATAAATGATGAAATGTGTAATTCATCAACTCGCCTGCCTTTTTGGTAAATGCGTAGGGCGAAATGGGATTATCAACAGAATCATCTTCACTAAAAGGTATTTTTTTACTATTTCCATAAACCGAGGAAGATGAGGCAAAAACAAGTTTGTTGATTGATTTTGAAAGCATAAACTCGTGAACCTTCTGCGTAGCTGTAATATTTGCTCTTTGATAACCCGCTGGATCTTCAATGGATGGACGGACACCCGCTTTTGCTGCAAGATGGATAACCGCGTTTATACCCTCTTCTTTTACCGCATTAAGGCCATCGGCAATATCAAGTTCGTAAAAACTAAATTCCGGATGCTTTAAAAGACTTGAAAGATTGAACTCTTTAACATCCCTGCTGTAAAATGGGTCGAAATTATCAACAGCAATTACTTTGTAGCCTTTATTAAGCAGTAAAGTGCAAACATGGCTTCCGATAAAACCTGCACATCCGGTAACTAAAATGGTATTCATATAGTAGTAAAAATAATGATAAAAAATCAGTTATGCATTTATCACCAAGTTTTTACAATGATTTGCAGTGTCGCTTTCTCTGTTATTTACAACCAAATTAAAATAAATCTACTAATTTCACCTAACTGCAAAATTTGCTAAATTATTTAATGCTAAATAAAGAAAACGATAAAGGTGTATTTGTAATATCATTAGATTTTGAATTGTTGTGGGGCGTTTGGGATGTAACTACAAAAGAAAAATACGGCAATCATATTTTAGGTGTAAAACTGGTGATTCCCGAACTACTCCGCCTTTTTGAAAGTTACGATATAAAGGCAACATTTGCCACTGTAGGAATTTTATTTGCAAAAAATAAAAATGAACTGCAGCAATTTAATCCTGAAGTAAAGCCCACTTACAGCAATGCTGCCTATAACGTTTACACTAATGAGTTTAACAGCATTGGCAACGATGAAAAAGACGACCCTTACCATTTTGGTTACAATCTTTTTGAAATTATAAAGCAAAGTGAACACGAAATGGCCACGCACACATTCAGCCATTATTTTTGTTTGGAAGAAGGGCAAACTGCAAATGAATTTGACGCCGACCTAAAGGCTGCAAAAAACATTGCGGCGGCACGAAACATTCAATTTCAGAGTCTGGTTTTTCCACGTAACCAAATAAACGAAGCTTACTTGCCGGTGATGGCACAAAATGGCATTACCGTTTACAGGGGCAATCCGGTTTCGTGGATTTATAAACCGAGAAAATTTACAGCAGAAATACTTTTTATCCGCTTTTGCCGCTTATTGGATACTTATTTCCCGATTTCGGGATACAACACACATGTTATAAATAAGAAGTCCGATCTGCCAATTAATATCCCTGCAAGTAGATTTTTAAAGCCGCATAATAAAACGCTTTTGCTGTTTGAAAAAATGAAGTTGAGAAGGATAATGAATGAGATGACTCACGCCGCAAAAAATAACGAGCTTTATCATTTATGGTGGCATCCGCATAATTTTGGAGTTGATATAAAAGAGAATATGGCTGGTCTGACTATTTTATTGAATCATTATCAAATGCTTCAAAAAAAATATGGCTTTATAAATCTTACTATGAAGGAGGCGGCAGGATTTTAATTAAGCGTTTTTAGTTTACACGCTATTGATCTTATATATGCAACAAAAAAAAATTGTTTTTCTGGCGTCTGACTGCGAATCTTCCCGGTGGGTATATAATGAACTAATTAAGAGTTTGGAAATAGATGCTGCAATAATAGAACAACCCTTAAGTAAAAAGACTTTAATAAAAAGGCGAATAAAAAAAATCGGTTTTACAAAAGTGTTGGGACAGATAATTTTTTCGGCTGTAGTTGTACCCGTTTTAAAAATGAAGGCCAAAAACAGAAGAAATTTTCTGATAAAGGATTATAAGTTTGACTTTACAGATTTTCCAGAAGGCAAAACAAAGCGCATATCATCGGTAAACGATGACAATTGCAGAATTTTGTTAGCACAGATTCAACCAGATATAATAGTTGTAAACGGAACCCGTATTATCAGCAAAAAAATACTGGAGAGTTGCAATGCTGTTTTTATAAATATGCACGTAGGCATCACACCTCAATACCGGGGAAGCCACGGTGGTTACTGGGCCTTATATAATAAAGATTCTCAAAATTTTGGAACTACCATACACAGGGTAGATAGTGGAGTTGATACCGGGGCTGTTTTAAAGCAGGTTTTTACAACTCCCGCAAAAGAAGATAATTTTACTACCTATCCATTATTGCAAACAAACATTGGAATTGATGCACTAACTGAAGTTTTGGAACAAGCACTTAAAGATAATCTTACTGAGACTACGCATGCGGAAAAAGGCAATCTTTATCATCAACCAACCGTTTGGCAATATTTGTTAAACAGTACCAAATGAAATTGGCTAACATTTTTAAAGCAAATTGTTTTCCAGCCCATGAAACTAATAAGTATATTGCAATTATTTTTAACTCCATGCTTCAACCTGCCCAATGCAGTATATAACCTTAGTTGATTTTCTTTTATTACCGTTATATCTGTTCTTTTTATATTTCATAATAAAAATCACAGCAAAAAAATACCTCGGTACGCCCTTGCATAAATATTTTATTACAGGTTTTTTTTTACACATGGCTGGTAGTATTGCATATGCCATGGTTATTCAGTTTTACTATGGTTATGGTGATTCGTTTGGTTTTTATAAAGGCAGTAATTTTATAAGAGATTTGATAAGTAATGGCGGAAACCCTTTCACTATTTTGTTTACATCTTCGGAAGAGTTATTAAAACCGCAGAACTCAATACTTAACCAAGGCCTCGATTTACCTATTGGGATAAGTTCAAATTCCAACTTTATAGTAATGAAACTTTCAGCATTACTTTCATACATTTCCTTTAACAGCTACCTTATTATATCGCTCTTTTTTGGCCTTTTTGCTTTTGCGGGCTTGTGGCGCCTGTTTTGCACTTTTAATAAGCTACTGGGAAAAAGGGGGGAGAAAATACTTGCCTATTCAATTTTGTACACGCCTTCCATTTGCTTTTGGGGAAGCGGATTAATGAAAGATTCGCTTTGTCTTGGGCTTGCCGGGTTTATTATTTACTATGTACATAAAATGTTTATCGAAAAAAAAGGAGGAGTTTTAGATTTTTTATTTTTGATTATAAATTTTTACCTGCTTTTTGCTATTAAAAGTTATATAGCCAGTATATTGATAGTTTCCGCAGCACTCACTTATGTAGTTCTGGTTTTTAAAAAAAGTAAAACAAATATTATTAAACTATTTGTACTGGGTTTCGTACTCCTCGTTAGTACGGTTTTTTTGGTAATTAGCTTATCATCTACTTTAAATTCATTAATTGAGGAATCAAAAGAGCAGATTGAAATTTTTAAGGGAGCCTATGCTAACGCAGATAGTGAGGACGACAATAGTTTAGCCGGATTTAAGCCTGGAGATTTTGAACTTAGTGTTTCCTCTTTTATTATCAGGAGCCCTTTGGCTATGTTTTCAACTTTGTTTCGTCCCTTTCTGTGGGAGTCAAAAAAAATCGTCATCTTATTCTCTGCGCTCGAATCTTTGCTTATGCTTTTAGCACTGTTTTATGTACTGGTCAAAGTTGGATTTTTGAAATTTTTTCATTCAATATTTTCGCAGCCCTATGTTTTCTTTGCTTTTATACTAACACTGCTATTATCAGCAGTGGTTGGTTTTACAACTTTTAATTTTGGAACATTGGTTAGGTACAGGCTGCCAATTTTGCCCTTTTACTTTTTTATGCTAATTGGTATTTATTTAAAAAATAAATCAGCAGATATACCAAAACGCCTAAAATAAAAATATTTGTTACCAGTGTGTCCGTATTAATTCTTGTTCTTCTTTTTAAGTATTTCTCTATAAAGGTCCAGCGTTTCTGAAGCTGCTTTTTTCCACGAAAAAAGTTTGAGGCGCTCGGCAGACTTTTCAATTAGTTCTGCTTCAATTTTTCGGTTATAAAAAAACTGCAAAATTACTTCAGCCATATTTTCTGGTGATTCAGGATTGAAATATAATGCTGCATCTCCAGCTATTTCGGGTAGTGAAGTTGTATTGGAGCAAAGTAGTGGTTTTTTAAAATAAAAAGACTCCAGTACCGGAATGCCAAATCCCTCGGACAGCGAAGGGAAAATAAAAGCATCGGCATTTTTAAATAAATATTGCAGTCTGCTGTTAGAAACAAAACCTGTTAACAAAACACGCTCACCCTCTTTATTTATAGCAGCTATTGTGGATTTATCATCTTCATTAAGATAGGTTTCATTACCACTTACAACGAGTTTAATATTTTTGGGTAAACTGGCAATAGCTATATTAAATGCTTTCAAAAGATTTTTCATGTTCTTATGAACTCTAGTTGTGCCAACATAAAAAAGGTAGTCATTTATCTTTGGAAAGGATTCGGAAGATTCATCAGCTTTAATATCTTCTAAATGCTCCCAACCTTCATAAATCACTTTTATTTTTTCACTATCTCTTAAATTGATTTTATAATTGTCAATCAGATCTTTTTTGGTGTAGTCCGAAACAGCAATCACCGCGGCAGCATTTTTCAGAGCGTTTTTTATTACAAAATTTAAAAATCGGATTCCCATGTTAAATGTCCACCACTTGCTATTAAGGTATTTTTTAAAAGTAATATCATGTACAGTTGCAATTCCATTTTTTAAAAATGCCGGGTATTGGTTGGATGTACTGTGAAATAAATCAAATTCGTTTTTATGTTTTAGTAAATACCAAAACATATCCCATTCTCTTTTTGGGCCAATGGGTGCTATATAGGCCGTTGCAGTTTTATATCCCCTCGTTTTTATTACTTCCCAAAATTCTTCACGTTGCAAATTCTTATTTACCAAAACTGATATTTCGTAAGAATCCAATGCCTCTTCTGAAAAATTGTTCAACAGGCTGATTATATATTGAGATAAGCCGTCTTTTTTTTCGATGATGGTTGTTGCATCAATCAAAATTCTATTATTCATATACACAAGATAAGTAAGCAGTTTAATGCTCATGGAGCATTGAACAACATTTTGTATTTTGAAAACATTCTTTCACTAGAAAAATTCTGTTGGGCGTAATTGCCGGCATTAATTGCAAGTTCTGCTGCTATTTCCGGAAAAAGAATCAGTTCTTTTATTTTTTCGTACATCTTCGCAGGATCTCCTATCGGAACTAATATTCCATTTTTACCGTTTGTGACCATATTATTAATTCCTGCTACATCAGAAGCAATTACAGGTTTGCCAACAGCCATGGCCTGCATAATAGCAGTACTCATGGTTTCGCCAAAAGAAGCATGTATATAAATATCAAGCTCTTTAAGAAAGGATACTAGCTCTACTTCTGGTAGCATACCTGTAAATTCTACATTTTCACCGATACCTAACTCTTCCACCATTAGTTTTAGTCCTGCTAGGCAATCGCCGTCACCAGCAATTTTAAGCAATATGTTATATTCGGCTGTGGCATTGTCATGTATTAATATTTTAATTGCCTGTAAAAGTGTTTTATGATCTTTTATCTTTACAATACGGCTTTGCATGCCAATAATAATATTTTTTTTCATTGGCTTTACCAACATATTATATTGTTTAAGGTCTAAACCATTTGGTATAACAACAGTTTTTCTTTTACGGTAAAACAAGGGAATTTTTTTACGTATTTCCATATCATATATTTCACTTAAAAAAACTATTTTATTAGAAAATATTAATGCCATTGTCAGCCAAAACCAATCTTGTTTTGTCTTTAAATGATTGGCCTGTGTTTCCCGAACAATAACTTTACATCGAAAAAAT
>JBBQPX010000164.1:0-6720 GCA_038216775.1 Chitinophagales bacterium | reverse complement strand
CCCTGGTGCTTCCTGCACATAGGTACTGGTTTGATAAATCGGTGTCATAATAGCACCAGTACTTGGGTCAGGCTCTGCGCCAGCGTGAATAAACTTTGTAGCAATCTTCATTTTTATAGCAATTTTATTAAAGAATATTTGAAATGCAAAGGTGAGAAATTAATAGGGAAAAGCAAGCTATGTCGATTATATTACTTGTGCGGCACACAAGTAACGCCAGTCGTAATTTTTATCATCATGCGTTGATAATGTGTCAATTTTATTATCAACAGCTTTTTTGGTGATGATACCTGCATTTGCAAGTTTTCTTTTAGCTTCTCTGATGTATTCCTGCACAGCAGGCTCCTGCATCCAGCTTTTTTGCGGGGGCTCAAAACCAACTTTTAGTTTACGCCACACAATTTCATCAGGTAATTTTTTATCCATGGTTTTGCGCAGTAAAAATTTTGTCCAGCCGTGGTGCATTTTTAATTGAGATGGAAGCGAAAAAATAAATTCTACTAACTCATGATTTAAAAAAGGTAAACGTACTTCTCTTCCATGAGCCATACTGTTTCTGTCTGCAAACCTTAATAATTCTTCTAGCCCCATTTCGGTTGTATTAAAATGCAGGATGTCGTTTAGTTTAGTAACAATGGGCTTATGAATTCCTACCCACTCCTGGTGTTTTAACAAACTTAAAAAATCTGTACTAATATCTGGGTGAGAAATTGTTTTTTTGTACTCGTTTTTTTCTAATTGCATGGCAGCATGCGATGGCATAAATGCAGCAACTATATTTTTTAAATCCCAGCGAAAAAGCTGATCATTTTTACGAAAGGCTTTTCTTTCAGCTTGTGCACCACCAAGCTTGTGTCTGCTAAGTACTTCCTGTAAATACCAATGTATGTAACGGGGATAACCTGCAAGTGTTTCATCGGCTCCCTGACCATCGAGCAAAACTTTTATATTTTGCTGTTTTGCCAGCTCAAAAACCTTGTATTGTGCAAACACGCCTGAAGATTGAAAAGGTTCTTCCTGATGATAACAGAGTTTTTTAAACCCGTTAATTAAATCATCAACGCTAGGCTGCACTTGGTGATTTTGAATGTTTAAACTTTTGCAAACTGCTTCAATATATTGGGATTCATCATTTTCGAAACCGGGCCAGGTAGCCGAAAAGGTTTGCAATGGCTCTTGCTTTCCCTTTGCTAATTGTTTAATGGCGTACGCAATGGAAGAGCTATCTAAACCACCGCTTAAACTTGTGCCCAGACTAACATCGCTACGCAATCTTCTTGTTATGGATCTATTAAAAAGTTCTGTAAATCTTTCAGTGGCATCGTTTAAAGAAATGTCAACCTTTAGTTCTTTATTTATACTCCAGTACCTGGTTATTTTTGATAGCTCGTTTAAAGTTGGATGATACACGAGATAATGAGCAGGTGGTAACGAGTAGATGTAGTTAAAAAAAGTTTCTTCTTTATCAGTACAATTTTGAACATGCCCCAGTGTTAGAAAATTGAGGAGCATTTTATTATCAACATTTTTTTCGATGCCAATAGCCCAAAGTGCTTTCATTTCACTGGCAAAAATAAAATTGCCTTCGTCTTCAAAATAGTAAAAAGGTTTTTCGCCAAAGCGATCCCTTGCTGCAAAAAGCTTTTCTTCTTTTTCATCCCAGATGGCAAATGCAAACATACCGTCAAACTGCTGCAGGCATTTCTCTTTCCAATAATCATATGCCGCTACAATAACTTCTGTATCTGATTGAGAAGAAAAGCTGTATCCTTTGTTTTGCAGAAAAGATTTTATCTCTAAATAATTGTAAATTTCTCCATTATGAACAATATGATAGCGGCCTCCTATAGTCATTGGCTGCGCTGCATTGCTGCTTAAATCAATAATGGAAAGACGGCGATGGCCAAGATGTACTGTGTTCTTTTTGTTACTCCAGCTTCCTTCACCATCAGGCCCACGATGGGCAATAGCATCAGTCATTTTTTTTAAATGAACCGGTGCCATTGTGTTGGCTGCCTGTAGCAATATTCCTGCAATTCCGCACATAGTGTAAATATCAAAAAAACAACTTGAAAGTGGCTGGTTTATTAAGGTTAGTTAAAGTCGATTGGTAAAACAGTTTTTACATTGCCCCAGGCCATTACCAGATTACAGCCATAAGTTGCTTTTTGAAACAGCATAGTAAAATACTCAATTTCTACATTGTTTTTTGTTACAGGTATTTCTATTTCGGCAATATCTTTTGTTTTATCTAAATGTAGTCCCCAGCTGTAAAGATTTGTGTTAAATATTATTTTCCATTTATCCGCATACGGAATACCATACATGATATAGCGGCCAGGTCCAATTTTTTTGTCGCCAATGCTAACCTGTTTAAAAAATTCAATTTCAGTGGCTTCATTTGCACCAAGCCGCCAATCTTGCCCATAATGCTGTATTACGTTTTGCTTTACTGTTGAATCAGCAAAAATTATTCTTCCGTTTTTTTGTGGCCGGCTGTAAATAACTCTTGCTATGGGATCCGACATATCCGGTGTAATCATTTTTTGCTTTGGATAATCTTCAGGATAATAATTCATATCCATCGGCGATTTATCGATAGACAAAAATGCGCTGTCGTTTACAGATACCGGAATTCGCATATTTTCCGGGGGCACATCTATTGTGTTAGATTTATTATTGCAGGCATTAAATAAGCCTAATAAAAATAAAAAGGCAATAGCTGTTGATAATTTTTTTAAAACCATATTTGTGTTTAATTAAAATACAATTGGTAAGTCTAGTTTTATATATTCCCAGGCAATAGTTAATGTTGCTCCGGTTTCTGATTTATTAAAAGCCATCACAAAAGCTTCGGTAATTTCCGTTTGTTTTTGCACGGCAACATCCACTCTTACTACATCATTTTTTTCGTCGTAACGGAAAGAACCCCAGGTATCCGTTTCTTTATTAACAATAATGGTCCATTTGTCTTCGTAAGGAATGCAATAGATAGAGTATCTGCCTTTTTTTACTTTGTTGTCGCCAATTTTTACATCTGCATAAAATTCAATTTCGGTGGCCTCGTTTGCACCCAACCGCCATACTTTGCCATACTCCAGTAACTCGCCGAAAATAACCCTATCGTTTCTTTGCGGCCTGCTGTAGATAACACGTGCAATAAGCGGTTCAGTTATTTTATCCTGAATTTTTAATTTTGGATAATTGTTAGGATAGTAACTCATATCCATGGGCGATTTATCAACTTCAGGAAGCTTTGGTTGTGCATGTAAACTATAAAAACAAAACAAGGCAATTACCGCCAACAAATACCGCATATTTTTTTATTTAAAGATACTGAAATCAGCCATTTAATAATTGATCTAATTGATTGGCGGTATATTTTTTTAAATCAGGAAAAAAAGCCTCGTAGCAAAGCTGCATATCACTGTAAAATTCATTAAAAATTTCAAAGGCAATTTTATGTTCGTTGAGATAAACGGCCCGTTTGGCAACCCCGCCAAAACTTTTTTCAATAGCCCATTTGTACCTGTAGTTAGAAAGCCAGTCATGCTCCCTCATATATGGATACATTTTTTGAAATATAGGAGGAAAAAGACTTTCAAACGGTTCCAGCAATTTATAGGAATTGGCTGCAAATGTTTTCAAGTCATCTTCAGTAGCAAACTCTTTTGTATCATTAGCCAAAAAGTGATCGTACACAACATCAGCAAAAGCGCCGCTGTAAAGCCTGTATTGTGGCCTGAAAAAAGATTTTAACTGCAGTGTTGCATCATGAGTATCTGTATAATTATCTATATCTCTGTGCAGGCGAATGCCTACTTGAACAGGTAGAGGATAATTATATTGTTTTTTGCCTTTTATGTAGTCACTTATCATATTGCCTGCTAAAACATCAGGCTTGTTAAAAGAAAGATATGCATGTGCCAGGTAATTCATGATATGTTAAAGGTAGTACGTTTAATATAGCCTTTGTTCTTAACATTTAAATTTTAACAGCTAAAGCTAACTTTATTAATAGGTATTGAAATGTAAAAGGCAGGGTGTTTATTCTATTTTAATTTTAAGTAATATACCTTTAACTTCACGCTTTAAAATGCAAAATAACGCGGACGCTTAATTTTTTTTAATGGATAAAACGGATAAGATTTATGTTGCCGGACATACCGGAATGGTGGGCTCTGCAATTTTAAAAGCATTAATAAAAGAAGGGTTTACAAATTGTATTTATAAAACCTCAAAAGAGCTAGACCTGCGGAACCAACAAGCCACCGAACTTTTTTTTAACGAAGAAAAGCCTCAATATGTTTTTATGGCTGCCGCTAAAGTGGGCGGCATTGTTGCTAATAATACCTACCGGGCCGATTTTTTATACGAAAATCTGATGATAGCATCAAACGTTATTCATTCAGCCTATAAAAACGACGTAACCAAATTACTTTTTTTAGGAAGCTCATGCATTTATCCAAAAATGGCAGCGCAACCTATTAAAGAAGAATACATGTTAACAGGGCCGCTTGAGCAAACAAACGAGCCATATGCTATTGCCAAAATTGCCGGTGTTAAATTGTGCGAAACCTATAGAGAACAGTATGGAGCCGATTTTATAAGCGTGATGCCTACTAATCTGTATGGCAAAAACGATAATTACCATCCACAAAATTCTCATGTGCTGCCTGCTTTAATACGTCGTTTTCACGAGGCAAAAGTGCAGGGCTTAAGTGAGGTAATAATCTGGGGAACAGGTACACCACTGCGTGAGTTTTTATTTGCAGATGATTTGGCTGAAGCCTGCCTCTTTTTAATGGAAAATTACAGCGAAAAAGAATTGATAAATATCGGTAGCGGAAACGATATCAGCATAAAAGATTTAGCTATGTTGATTAAAGAAATTACCGGTTTTAACGGAAAGCTTGTTTTTGATACAGCAAAACCTGATGGAACGCCACGTAAACTAATGGACGTTTCAAAAATAAATAAACTGGGCTGGCATTATAAAACGCATCTGAAAGAAGGCATTAAACTAGCTTATGAAGATTTTTTACAAAAACAGCAATCATAGTAATAAAATCATTACAAAATAATTACCCGGAATAAACTAAATAAAACTAATGAAGACTGCATTAATTACAGGAATAACGGGACAGGACGGTGCCTATCTTGCCGAATTATTACTTAGTAAAGGCTATATGGTGCATGGTATTAAAAGGCGCTCTTCCCTGATAAATACCAGCCGTGTTGACCATCTTTACCAGGATCCGCATGAGGAAAATATTCGGTTTAAAATGCACTACGGAGATTTAACCGATGGCCCTAACCTAATACGCATTATACAAGAAACGAAGCCAGATGAAATTTATAACCTGGGTGCCATGAGCCACGTAAAAGTGAGTTTTGATGTGCCGGAATATACAGCCAACGCAGATGGTATTGGTGCATTGCGTTTAATGGATGCTTTAAGAATTTTGGGTATGGAGCATAAAACCAGACTATACCAGGCCTCAACATCAGAGTTATACGGTTTGGTGCAGGAAGTGCCACAAAGCGAAACAACGCCATTTTATCCACGTAGCCCTTATGCTGTGGCAAAATTATACGCCTATTGGATTGTAGTAAATTACCGAGAGGCTTATGATATGTATGCCTGCAATGGTATTCTTTTTAATCACGAAAGCCCTTTGCGTGGTGAAACTTTTGTAACCAGAAAAATAACCATGGCCGTTGCTGCCATTGCAAAAGGCAAGCAAGAAACTTTATACCTGGGTAACTTAACAGCACAACGCGACTGGGGCCATGCTAAAGATTATGTAGAAGCTATGTGGTTAATGCTGCAGCAGGATAAACCCGAAGACTTTGTAATTGCCACAGGCGTTACTACTTCAGTAAAAGACTTTATTATTTTGGCTTTTAACGAAGTTGGTATAACATTGAATTTTACTGGCGAAGCTGCTGATGAAAAAGGTTTTGTTGCTGGATGTAGTAATCCTGCTTATCAACTACCTGTTGGTAAAAATGTGGTTGCGGTAGATCCTGAATATTTCCGACCAACTGAAGTGGAATTGTTAATTGGAAACCCAGCAAAGGCCAAAGCAAAGCTTGGCTGGGAGCCAAAACATAAACTATCGGACCTTGTAAAAGAAATGGTTGCAGCAGATTTAAAAGCAGTAAAATAATTACCGTCCCGGCATTGGTACAACAGGTAAACTTTCATTACCTGTTTCATTAACAGCCTGCACAGCAAAAAAATAATTGTCTTTTGAATAGGGCAAACGCATTTCCGTTTCTGTGGTAAAAATTTTCTTTTGCCAGAAAGCGCTGGTGGTTTCTCTTACTAAAACATAATAACCTTTTGGTTTACCAATTGCAGGAGCCTGCCAGTATAAAAAAGTTGAGTTCGATAATTTTTTTACTTCCATTTTAACAGAATCGGGCATTGCGGGCGCCTTGGCAAGGCTTGCCAGATTTGCCAGGTTAATGCCTGTATTTTTTCGCAGGTATTCATAGTCGATATACTGCTCCAGATCACCGTATTGAATACCATTTTCCACTCGTACATCCTGGTGCTGACGGGTATAATTTTCATTCATCTCCGTAATGCGTACTGCTGCATAACCACGCTGCACGTAAGGAGTGTGGTCGCCGCCACGTAAAAACCTGTCGTTACGATAAATTAAAACTACTTCTATATTATCTACATAACGCTCTCCAATTTCTTTAACA
>JBBQPX010000163.1:0-6730 GCA_038216775.1 Chitinophagales bacterium | reverse complement strand
GGTCATTGGTTCGAATCCAATCCAGATCACCAAGAAAGCCTGTTAATCAGGCTTTCTTAATTTTAGGCAGTAATTAATTTAACTGGATAGCACATCTTGATTTCTAATCGGGAGGGTCATTGGTTGTCCCGAAAGCATTCTGGAAATCCAGATCACAAATAAAAAAGAGTCGCTTTGTTGCGACTCTTTTTTATTTTTAGGGAAACTTAGCAGCATGGAAGTAAAAATGGAAGCCTCCTGGAAAAATATTTTAAAAAGCGAATTCGGTAAGCCCTATTTCATGCAATTAGTAACTTTTTTAAAAACAGAAAAAGCAGCAGGTAAAACAATTTATCCGCCCGGGTCGCTAATTTTTAACGCCTTTAATCAAACCCCGTTTACAAAACTTAAAGTGGTAATACTGGGTCAAGATCCGTATCATGGACCGGGACAGGCACATGGCTTAAGTTTCTCTGTACAAAATGGAGTTAAACCTCCGCCATCACTAGCTAATATTTATAAAGAGATTCAAACAGATATTGGTGTATCTATGCCTGCGCAATATGGCAATTTAACCCGTTGGGCAGAACAGGGTGTTTTACTTTTAAATGCTTCGCTTACAGTACGAGCTAACGAACCAAACAGCCATGCAAAATGTGGTTGGGCAGATTTTACGGATGCTGTAATACAAAAAATTTCAGACGAAAAACAAGGCATTATTTTTTTACTTTGGGGTAAGTTTGCGCAGGAAAAGCAAGTGTTGATTGATGAAACAAGACATTTTGTTTTAAAAGCAGCTCACCCCTCCCCTTTTTCGGTAGATAAAGGTTTTTACGGTTGCAAACATTTTTCAAAAACAAATGAGATTTTAACAAAACAAGGCATAGAACCGATTGACTGGAAATTATTAACACCTTAGGCCCCTATCCCCCAAAGGAGAAAAAATGAGAATATTATGAATGAAATTAAATACGCAGAAAAAGACAATTCCTTAACCGGAATACTTGTAAATATTTTCGGACGTATCTGGGCAACCTGGGGTTTGATAACCTTTTTAATTACATTCCTTATAATCTTTCCATTTTCCATGATTTCGCATGTAATGGAAGAAGTAAAGGGACAGCGTTACTTTATTGCTGTGTCAAAAATATGGATGAATGTGTGGTTATTTTTGATCGGATGCCCAGTTAAAGTATTTGGCAAAGAAAATTTTAAAGCAGGTATATCCTACATCGTAGTTTTTAACCACAATGCCTTTTTAGATGTTCCTCTATCGGCGCCGTATGTACCAGGCGCCAATAAAACCATTGCAAAAACTTCTTTTGCAAAAATTCCAATATTTGGTCAGTTCTATAGCAGAGGTTCTATTTTGGTTGATAGAAATAACGACCGAAGCAGAAGGAAAAGTTTTGAAGCCATGAAAAAAGTGTTAGCGCAAGGTATGCACATGTGTATTTATCCTGAAGGTACAAGAAACCGCTCCAGTGAGCCTATTAAGCCATTTTACGACGGAGCTTTTCGCCTTGCCCTTGCTACAAAACACGAGGTTATGCCCTGCGTAATAATAGGCACAAAAAAAGCCATGCCTATACATAAAAAGTTCTTTTTGCTGCCTGTTGCTTTAAAAATGTATTTTTTAGCCCCTGTTGTTTCTACCGATATCTCACTTATCGATTTAAAGCAAAAAGTGTTTGATGAAATGGTAAAAGTTTATGTGAAAAAGTAGTAGGTGACTGTACTAAAATAAATTTACAGATCGTAAAAATATCTTGTTCTGTTAATTTTTAAATCACGCAGTATTCCAGATTTAGGGCTAATACTTATGTTAAAAGAGCGGTACTTACCTACCGGCGAAATATTTATAGCCATTTGCCAGCAATGCATTTCTCTGGTAAGATACATGCTTATTAATCCTAAATCTTTTGCTGTAATGTTATAAGAACCAGTCATACCCATTTGCCACTTGCTAGTGAGGTTTAAAGAACCAGTCCAGTTTATATTTTGGCTAAATTGTGCTTTATAACCGGTTCCTAATCCGTTTGGTACACGGTTATAATTAAAAGCGTAAGAAAGGCTGATACTCCATGGAATATTAAAATTTGCAAACTCTCCAGGATTGTTACTGATGTAAGCAGCCTCTTGCTGGTATTCATTTAAAGGAAGGCCTGAAATAGGATTTAGCCCGGTATTATTCTGCTGATTATTTATCGGTAGTTTTTCCTTTTTATCACCTCCCTTAAACTGCGTTTGCAACGCAATGTTTGCACTGGTTAATGTACCAATCGAAACTTTTTTACGCCAGGCTGCTTTATTGATAAATTCGCCTTTGCTGTCTGTTTGATACGGATAAACTGTACCTCCTGCAGAGATACTCACTTTATCGAAAAGATTTGTTCGCAGACTTAAACTCAAGGGACTCAGTTTAAATGAATCGAGCAGAAAATTATACGAGCCATTAATGCTAAAACCATCTAAAAGTGTAACCTTTTTAATGGCTGCGTCGCCGGTATCTTTTCGGTTGCGCACCTTCATTTGTAAGTTGTTATCCAAACCAAAGCTTAAACCTCCAAACTTGCCCTCACTAAAAGAGCCGAAAATACTTCGGTCGTAAAACGAGTATCTTCCTTTATTACCTAACGTGTCAATTTGGGTTGTGTAATACAATCTCCGGTTAAAATCAGGCTTATAATTCACTGACATAGACGGCCTTATTTCGTGCCGTATAGCCTGAACTTTGCTACTCTTTTTAAAACCATACATACCAAAAATTCTGGTGGATACGCCAACGCCAAAACTCATTTCACGGGCAGTGTAAAACCCTTTGTTGATAGTAGTATCAAGCTTTTTATCATTTGGATTCCAGCTACGTGTAAATTTTTCCTGATACCATTTTTCCTGATAAGTAACATTCGGCGAAATCTGAAAATTACCCAATTGCGGCAACGAAAGCGTTATAGGCACATTATGGCTTGCACCCCATTGATAATTTTTAGAAAATTGGTTAAAAAAATTGCCAACCGTATCATAAAATGAAGAGAGGCTGCGTGCATTTGTATTTAAAGCAATGCCAAGATTCTCGTACCATTTATATGCGCCTATTACTTCTTTGCGTCTGAATGGGTAAAGTGTGTTTACATTAAAACCAATATCTGGCAGATTAATATTTATTAATTTACTGTTTGTATTCTGGTTATGATTAGCGCTTATATTGATGTTAAACGGTTTGTCCTTCCATACTTTTGAATATGTAATAGAAGAGTTCAGCTGATTTTGAAAGTTACGCTGCGGGCTGTTTGGTACTGATGAATTAAAACCACTGCTGCCTGCATTTAAACTTGCATTAAAGCTAACGCCGGGCCTTGCTTTAGAATCTGATGCATGGCTCCATCGAACATTAAAATTTCTTGCTCCGGATTTATCCAGATCTCTTAAATGTTGAATATCTACTGCTAAATTTCCCTGATAATGATATCGTTTATAATAACGCGGACTCACATTTGCCGTCCAGCCGCCATAGGAATAAATAGTACCTCTTGTAACAATATCCCATTTATCGCTCAACACCTTATAATATCCTAAACCTTCCAATGCTAACCCTAATTGCTCATTAGCTGTAAACGTTGGCGCCAAAATACCCGAATGTCGCCCCTGACTTAATGGGTAAATTCCGAAAGGGAGATAGACTGGTATGGGAACATTTTCAAACTCGGGATGTACCGGCCCCGTAATGGCCATTTTTTTATTGATGAACTTTATTTTTTTACTTACAAAAGCAAAGTGTGGGGTATCTAAATTACAGGTGGTAAATCTTCCGCGGTATGCATAAAAAACATCCGCATCAACTTTTTTAAATTTCTCACTATATATAAATATTTCGCCCTGCTGTGTGTAAGTTCCTTTGCTAAGTCCTTTACCGGTTTTAGGATTAAATCTTAGGGTATCGCTTTGAGTTATGATATCGCCTTGGTTAAAACGGGCATAAATTATTTTACCGGCACTGTCTCTTGTCATATACGCACTCATCAGGTTTGTCTGTTGGTCGTATTCTATCAGCGGTGCAAAAAGTTCGTTATCTATATATTTAACGTTTGCCTTTTTGCCATACAAAATTATTTTTTTCGAAGGCACATCCATCACCATGGAATCATCCGCATGGTAAACAACCGGCTCATCCAAACCGTTTTTTGATATTTTAAAAGAAAAGGTATCTGTCTTTATAATAGTGTCGATGCTGGCAATTTTTTTTATTCCAGTAAGTTCTGCAGCATCTCTGCTTTTTAATTTTGAGGTATCTTTTTTTACAACGGGAACCGTGTCAGTAGTTAAAAAACTGTGAAAGTGTTTTGTATTAAATCCACGCACGCTGTAATTCATCGTTATGAAGAATAACAGCAAGAGTGATCCCAATACCAATATATATTTTGTCTTACCTTTGTTCAGTTGGTTCATACTAAAGATTGGCAAAAATAGCCATTATAACAGAATGATAATGTGAATAATTGTTTAATTACTAACCCCGATAAAAACGAGTTGAATATGCTGAGGAACAAAGTGCCCTTTTTATTTCTTTTTGCTGCTTTGCATTTGTTAATATTTGATACCCTATCTGCCCAGGCTCCTAAATTTATTAAAACAATAATAGTAGATGCTGGCCACGGTGGTACGGATGTTGGAGCAACCGGTCAATACGAAAATTCTTTACGGTCTAAAGAAAAAGATGTAACGCTGGGCATTTCTCTAAAATTAGTTGCCGAACTTAAAAAACAATTGCCAGATGTAAACGTTGTACCAACTCGTACTACTGATATTTATCAAAATCCAACCGAGAAGGCAAGAATTGCAAACGAGAATAAAGGTGATTTGTTTTTATGCATTCATGCTGATAGCGGACCATTAAAGCCTGGTAAAAGGCAGGTTGGCACCCGTACTGTTACTCGTTATAAAGTTTCGCATACAGGAAAGGGTAAGAAAAGAAAAACTATAAAAACACCTTACGAGGTAGAAGAGCCAGTGTATGAGCATTTTAAAATGCCCTTAACCAGAAAAGGAACAAGTGTTTGGATATTTGCCGCACACAAAACAAGTGATAAGCTTAAAGCGATAATGGATGGTGATGAAAACTTTGAAATTGAAGCAAGCGGCGCCGATACAACCGAATCAACTTTAGATTTTTCTTCTGGTCCGGGTAAAATAATTGCAGCAATCTATGCTAAAAGATACCAGGAGCGTAGCGACCGGTTAGCTACATATGTAAATGAGGAAGTTGATGCAACCGGGCGCCCGGCATTAGGTGTAAACCAACGCCAGGTTGGTATTTGGGTATTACAGGCTACAAATATGCCAGCTATATTAGTTGAAACAGGTTTTATAAATAACCCGGAAGATGAAGAATACATTAATAGTAAAGATGGACAACAGGAAATTGCGGAAGCTATTACCCGGGCAGTAAAACGTTACAAGGCACAAATTGAAGGTATGAATTACCAACCACCAGCAAAAGTTACAACAAATAGAGACAACAATGCAGCCCCTGATTTTGAAAAACGAGCAGTTAAAGACAGCAAAACCATACAAGTAAAATCAAATAAAGTGAAAATTGATCTATATGATGATGGTGATATAGATAATGATATTGTTTCTCTCTATTTTAACAAGAATCTGGTAGTTGATAAAAAATCGCTCACTGCAAATGCGCATTCATTTACACTTACGCTGGAACCAGGAAAAACGAATGAACTGGTTTTATACGCTGACAATGTCGGTAATATTCCGCCAAACACTGCCTTGATGGTAATTACAGAAGGAACAACGAGGCATGAAGTTCGTTTATCTGCTGATTTAAAAAATAATGCTTCAATAAAATTCGAATTAAAGAATTAATATTTAATTTAACTGCAACTTTGGCATAAAAAATGTTTGCCAAGTAATTACGATGAAAATTTCTAACGAAACCAAAATAGGGGCGCTAACTGCAATTGCTATTGTATTACTGGTGCTTGGATTTAATTTTTTAAAAGGAAAAACCTTTTTTAGCAAAAGTCATACGCTGTATGCAAAATACACTAATGTGCAGGGCCTTGCTGCCTCAAACCCTGTTGTAATTAATGGTTTGCAGGTGGGCAATGTGTATAGTATTACTACAGACAAAAATATGCGGGAAATATTGGTGAACATCAATATGACAAAGGATGTGAATATACCTACAAATTCGATTGCCATAATTAAACCTTCGCTACTAGGTGTAACAAGTGTGGAAATAAATCTCGGTGATGCTAAGGCGTTTATTCCTAGGGATGGTTACATAGTCACAGAGGCCACAGCGGGTATTTTTAATGACGTTTTGAGCAAAGTTGACCCCGTTTTGTATCAGGTTACAAAAGCTGTAAGTTCAATAGATTCTGTGCTGTTGAGTGTAAACAGAATTTTAGACCCCGAGGCTAAAAACAGCCTTCATTCCACACTTTTTAATCTGGATAAAACAACTGGTAATTTGATTGGAGCATCTGCATCGCTTACCAAATTGCTGGATTTGCAAACTGGCGCTTTAGCCGGAACGCTGAATAACTTGAAATCCTTTACGGCAAACCTTGATAAAAACAGTGGTAAAATTGACAATACGCTTACCAACCTTGATAAAACCGCCACTAACCTTTCGCAGTTAGATCTGCAAAAAACGCTGAATACACTAAATGAAACTATTGGCGACTTGAAAGCAACAGTAGGTAAATTGAATAGCAATACTGGTACTGCA
>JBBQPX010000162.1:0-6730 GCA_038216775.1 Chitinophagales bacterium | reverse complement strand
ATTACAATGTCATTTAAAGGATATACGTCAAATAATTTCATTGCTCTGTCTCCGCCGTGGCGGAGAACTTAGTTTATTGGTGAATAATTAATTTCAAGCTGCTTTTAATTTTGCATTAGTTCCGAAAACTGTTTCATAAATAAAGCTCCAAAGTCCCCTTCGGGGATTTAGGGGCTAAAAATAATTAGCCTTCAGCTTTAATCCCATCGTCTCTTCCAAATCAAACATCAAATTCATATTTTGAACTGCCTGTCCGCTTGCACCTTTTAATAAATTATCAATTACAGAATGAACAACCAGTTTGCTTCCTACTTTTTCAAGTTGAATAAAACACTTGTTTGTATTTACAACCTGCTTTAAAAAAACCGGCTCCTCACTAACAACAATGAATGGATGTGTTGCGTAAAATTTTTTAAATAAAATCGAAATCTCTATTAAACTTAAATCGCATTTTAATTGCGAGCTGATAAAAATACCACGGGTAAAATCTCCCCGCCAGGGAATAAAATTAAGGGCCACATCAGAAGCCGCATTTAACTTAGTTATCGATTGCCCAATCTCTGCAAGATGTTGATGAGAAAGGGTTTTATAAGCCTGTACATTATTTGCACGCCAACTAAAGTGTGATGTTTCGCTTAAACCTTGTCCGGCGCCGGTTGAGCCTGTAATACCTGTAGTATTAACTTCTTTAAGCAATCCTGCTTTTGCCAAAGGCAACAAACCTAATTGTATGGCTGTGGCAAAACATCCGGGGTTTGCAATATTGTTTGCCTTTTTTATTTGTGTTTTATTTAGTTCGGGTAAGCCATACACAAATTTTCTTTTGCCACTTGTTTCTCCCAATCTAAAATCCTGACTAAGGTCTATAATTTTTATTTTTGCATTAATGGGATTTGCTGATAAAAACTTTGCTGCCTCACCATGTCCAACACATAAAAATAACACATCAATTTTCTGGCTAAGTTCCGATGCAAATTTCATTGCAGTATCACCATTCAAATCTTTATGTACTTCGTACAGAAATTTATCAGCATTACTTTTACTATGCACAAATACAATTTCAGCAGCAGGATGATTTAATAATATTCTTATTAACTCTCCGCCTGTGTAACCAGCGCCGCCAACAATACCCACTTTAATTTTACTTGCCATCTGCCGATTGTTTTACTGCATTATAAATCATCGTTTGGTTGCCGAATATTTTTGAGAAACCTCTTACATCGTCTCCCGTCCAGCCTGTGTTCATCTCTCCGTATTTACCAAACTTACTGCTCATTAAATCAAAATCACTTTCAATACCCGTAATCTGAAAACGATAGGGCATCAAATCAATAAAAACTTTTCCGGTAACATTCGCCTGCGAATTTTCAAAGAAGGCTTCTATATCACGCATCACTGGGTCAAGTATTTGCCCTTCATGTAGCCAATTACCATAAAATAAAGCCAGCTGGTCTTTCCAGTTTAATTGCCACTTGGTAAGCACATGTTTTTCCAAAGCGTGATGCGCTTTTAAAATAACCATGGGTGCCGCTGCTTCAAAACCCACACGACCTTTTATACCGATGATTGTGTCGCCAACATGTATATCTCTACCAATGCCAAATGGCGCGGCAATTTTTTGTACTGCTTGTATTGCTTCCGAAGGATGAGAAAATTCAACTCCATTAACAACAAAAAGTTCTCCTTTTCTAAAATCTAATTCCAGACTCTTTGTGCCGGTTTCAGTTACCTGCGTTGGCCATGCTTCTTCGGGCAACATGCCTTTACTATTCAAGGTTTCTTTTCCACCAACGCTTGTTCCCCAAAGTCCTTTATTAATAGAATACATGGATTTTTCAAAATTCATATCCACGCCCTTGCTCTTAAGATAAGCAATTTCTTCCTCACGGCTAAGTTTCAAGTCTCGTATAGGCGTGCATATTTCCACACCGGGAATCATGATATTAAAAATCATATCAAACCTCACCTGGTCGTTACCTGCACCGGTACTGCCATGCGCAACAATATCAGCATTCAGCTTCTTAACATGTTCCGCAATAAAAACTGCCTGGCTCAATCTTTCAGCACTTACACTTAACGGGTAGGTGTTATTCTTAAGCACATTTCCAAAAATCAGGTACTTAATTATTTTATCGTAGTAACTTTTAACAGCATCAACAGTGGTATGCGTTTTTACGCCAAGTTTATAAGCGTGTGCTTCTACTTTTTTTAATTCCTCTTCAGTAAATCCGCCAGTATTTACAATAACAGAATGTACTTCGTAACCTTTTTCTTCTGTAAGATATTTTACACAATACGTTGTATCCAATCCGCCACTAAATCCTAAAACAACTTTGCCCCCATCCCCTCCCGACTTTATCGGGACAGGTTCCGGGGAGTTATTCAAAGAAACTTTTTTAATACCTGGAATCATTTATAATCAGTTTAAAATATTAAAGAAATAACGAAGCAATGATTTAGAAGAACCGCCGCCTGTTACCTGCTGCCCTTCTTTCTTCTTTAGAAATTTAAGCATTTTACTTTGCTTTAATCGCATTAAACGTTCGTAACCTTTTGAATGTTTTTTAAAGTCTTGTTTGGTTTCTTCTGGCGTGTAATGGTCGGCAGGGTCAAAAAGCATGGCAGTACACATACAGTTTTTTCTTTCCTTACTCATTAAAATATCGTAGTTAACACAGCTTTTGCAGCCTGCCCAAAATTGTTCGTCGGTTGTAAGTTCCGAGTAGGTTACAGGTTCGTAACCCAAATCAGAATTAATTTTCATTACGGCAAGTCCAGTGGTTAAACCAAATATTTTTGATTCTGGATATTTCTCTCTGCTTAACTCAAAAATTCTTTTCTTAATAGCTTTGGCTACACCAGTTTTTCTGTATTCAGGCGAAACAATTAAACCGCTGTTTGCTACAAATTTGTTGTGCTCCCAAACCTCTATGTAACAAAAGCCAACCCAATCGCCATCGGTAGTTACAGCAATAACTGATTTACCTTCCAGTATTTTTTGCTCAACATATTCTGGTGAGCGTTTGGCTATGCCTGTGCCACGTGCTTTGGCAGATGATGCCATTTCATCAGTGATGGCTGTTGCGTATTTACTATCGGCTGCTGTAGCAACACGAATGATAATATTATTGTTTTCCAATTGTTATAAATTGAAATAGATTAGTAAAGAATGTTAAAGAAAATTTTCGGAGACTTTTTTCACTGACAGGGGCAGGTTTTAGCTACTCGTCCTATCAGCATCCACGTCGGGATGTGGGGGTGCATAAACACAGGTTCTCCATATAGCAGATGTTACCCCCCAAGGGAGATTTTACGTTTGCAATATGTAATGTTGTTGTGTTCAATTTATTAAGCTGTTGCTGTTACAGCACAAATGTATAATATTTTAAAAACAATGAGCAAAAAAATATAAAATATTGCATTAAACTTTAGTTAACAAATTTCTCCAGCTGCTCTGCTATCTTTCTGTCGTTACTTAAGCGTGGTACTTTATTCTGTCCGCCAAGCTTGCCAATGCTTTTCATATAATCAATAAATCCGTTTTTCTTAACAGGAGATATTTTCAGTTGCTGCAAAATATTACCTCCTATTAAATCATCGTAATAAACATTTTTCTTACGCAGATTATCATCTATTTTTTTTGAGAAGGTTGCCATATCTGCAGGCTTATTTTCAAACTCAATAAACCATTCGTGGTAACTCTTTCCACCATCATTTGATATTTTCGGCGCTACTGTAAACTCTGTAATCGGAATATTTTCTTCAGCCGCAGCCTGTAATAAAGCAGCTTCAACTTCTTCGCCAATAACATGTTCGCCAAAGGCAGAAATAAAATGTTTGGTGCGGCCGGTAACAACAATTCGGTAGGGGCTAGTTGAAACAAATTTAACAGTATCACCAATATTATATCCCCATAAACCTGCATTACTATTGATGATTAAAGCATAGTTCTCTCCTACTTTTACATCTTTTAAAGTTAATCGTGTTGGATTGTCATTAAAAATTTCTCCCGCAGGTACAAACTCAAAAAATATTCCGCTGTTAGTATTCAACAGCAAACCTTCTGCATGTTGCGAATCCTGAAAAGCAAAAAAACCTTCGCTTGCCGGAAACAATTCTATCGTATCAACCTTGCGCCCAATGCTTTCCAAAAGTTTTGCTTTGTATGGTTCAAAATTTACACCGCCTTGCACCATCACACTAAAATCAGGAAACAACTCGCCTACTTTTTTTCCGCTTTTTTCGGTAAGCCTGTCAAAGTACATCTGCATCCATGGCGGAATACCGCTGATGAGTGTCATGTTCTGGCCTATCGTTTCTTCAACAATTTTATCCAGTTTTTCTTCCCACTCTTCAATACAATTTGTAGTAAAAGATGGTAATTGATTTGACCTTAAATACTTAGGAACATGATGATTAACAATGCCGCTTAATCTTCCCGTTGGTATGCCTCCCACTCTTTCCAGTTCTGGCGAGCCACTCAAAAAAATGAGCTTGCCATCAGCAAATTTTGTGTTGCCGGTTTCAGACATGTAACATAACAAAGCGTTACGTGCCGTATTGATGTGATTGGGTATAGAATCTTTTGTTATGGGAATATATTTTACACCGCTTGTTGTTCCACTGGTTTTAGATAAATAAAGTGGCTGACCTTTCCACAAAACATTGTGCGTACCTTCCTTTATTTTTTCAATGTATGGTTTAAAACCTTCGTAATCTCTTATCGGTACCTGCTTTACAAAATCCTCATGAGTTTTTATAGTTGCAAAATCGTGGTCTTTTCCAAATACCGTTTTTGATGCGCTTTTTATAAGTTGATTAAAAATTGTTTGCTGGTCAGCCACTGCTGTTTCCATGCTTTTTTTAACCTGTTTGTATATATATCCTGCGAAGGGTTTTGCTAATATTGATTTTATCTTCATTGCACGTAATTCATTCGTAAGTAAGTATCAAATTTACTATGTTTCCCCTTTACTTCAAGTGAAAAAAATATAAACGGAAAGGCTAAAACATCAACGGAAAACTATGCCAGATTTTTATTGCCACCTTGTTCAACAAATATCAATTATTTGCAGTCGCAGGCCCATTCTGTATCGAGGTCTATAACCGTTACTACAACTAATCCATCATCCTTTGGTGCAAAAACAATTCGTACATGTTGCTTATCATGCGTATAACCCTCAACCGGGTAAGTTTTTCCACGTTTATCCGATTGTATTTTTTTATGATTTATTTTACCGCTTTTTAATATTTCTTTTACCTCCGATTCATCAATTTTTCTGCAATCCATTCTACATTTTGCATGCTTGCTAAAAATGAGTTTAGTTGTATTACGATTAAATCCTTCTACTTCGTCAGTCTTTTCATCCGCAGGTAAAATTGCAGGCACTGTAATCTTATCTTCAGTTTGAGTTGTTTCCGTTCTTTTGGGGCCATCACCCCTTTGATGTTTTTTTACATAAAACAGCAAAAGCGCAGCAGCAATCAGGAAAATGAACGGTAAATATTTTTTAAGCATCCCGCAAGTTAGTTTTTATACAGCAATTTGCTATTTTGGTTATTGCCTATTGCTAATTTACTATTGCCTATTAGTTTTTACTTAATTTTGCTGCTCATGAATAAAACCGTTGCATTACATACTTTGGGCTGCAAGCTTAATTTCTCCGAAACATCTTCAATTGGAAGATTGCTGGAGAATGATGGCTTTGAGAAAAGGAACTTTGATGAAGTAGCAGATGTATATGTAATAAACACCTGTTCAGTTACCGAAAATGCCGACAAAGAATGCCGGATGCTGGTACGGAGAATTCAGCGCAAGGCGCCCGAAGCCATGGTAGTAATAACAGGTTGCTATGCCCAATTAAAACCTAAAGAAATTGCCGAAATACCGGGAGTTGATTTGGTGTTGGGCGCTGCTGAAAAATTCAATATCGCACATCATTTAAAAGAAATTACCAAGGGCGATAGTGCAAAAATTTGCAGTTGCGATATTGAAGATGTAAATGAGTTTACAGCTTCTCACTCTATAAACGACCGTACCAGAATATTTTTAAAAGTGCAGGATGGCTGCGATTATAATTGTTCTTTCTGCACCATTCCCATGGCGAGGGGCAAAAGCCGGAGCGATAGTATCAGCAATGTGATAGCTAATGTAGAAGCGCTTGCAGCACAGGGTGCAAAGGAAATTGTATTAACGGGGATTAACCTTGGCGATTTCAGACCCCCTAGCCCCCTAAAGGAGGAAATTGCGAAGAGCGATTTGAAGATAAAAGCGAAGGGTCAAAAATCAGAAGGAAACTTCTTTTCTTTAATTAAGGAGCTGGATAAAGTTGACGGTATAGAACGTTTTCGTATTTCGTCCATCGAACCCAATTTACTTACTAACGAGATTATTGAATTTGTAAGCAACAGCAAAAAATTTATGCCGCATTTTCATATTCCACTTCAGAGCGGCAGCGATAAAATACTTGGTTTAATGCGCAGGCGTTATAAAACAGATTTATACACCGAAAGAATTGGCTTGATTAAAACCATGATGCCACATGCCTGCATTGGTGTAGATGTGATTGTTGGTTTCCCCGGTGAAACGGAAGAAGATTTTATGGAAACATTTAATTTTCTGCATCAATTGGATATATCGTACCTGCACGTGTTTACCTATTCTGAAAGAACAAATACGCTGGCAGCAGATATGAAGCCTGTTGTGCCAATCAGCATAAGGCACGAGCGT
>JBBQPX010000161.1:0-6744 GCA_038216775.1 Chitinophagales bacterium | reverse complement strand
TTTCGATCGTTATCTGTAAACAAATATGTGTATTCATTGTTGTTTTGCCATAAGCTCATTTCTACTAAAACAGCCGTATCAATGCCATCACATACAATTACAATAGCACCCAACAGCAACAATCCTTTAACCGTACATCGCTTAGGCTATGGTACTATGCGCCTTACCGGCGAAGGTATTTATGGTGAGCCGCCAAGGCGGGATGAGGCACTCGAAATTTTGAGAAGCACATCTGCCAACGGCATAAATTTTTTAGATACCGCAGATTATTATGGAGACGATGTTACTAACAGGCTGATTGCGGAAGCGTTGTATCCTTATAACGACGATTTGGTTATTTGCAGCAAAGTTGGCGCTACCCGTAAACCAGATAAAAGCTGGGTTACCTACAACACTCCGGAAAATCTGCGCAGCAGTATTGAAAATAATTTACGCACTTTAAAGATTGACCAGCTTAAGCTTGTACACATGCGCATAATGCCCAGCCACACCAATATTGAAGCATGCATGGAAACCATGTTTACCATGCAGCAGGAAGGTAAAATTTTGCATGTAGGCATTAGCAACGTAAGTGCAGATGAACTTACCAAGGTTATAAGCATGGGCGAAATTGCAACAGTTGAAAATATGTACGGTCATGCACAACGTACTACTTTAAAAGAGGCTTATGGTGAAAGCCGCGGTGGTGAGGAGGTTTTGCAGATTTGTGAAGACAATGAAATAGTACTTATTCCTTTTTTCTCTATACAAACAGCCAATGCAAAAAAAGATGAAAGAATAGCACATGTTGCAAAAAAATACAACGCCACCGAAGCACAAATAAATATCGCATGGCTTTTACACAAGTCGCCATTGATGTTACCAATACCGGGCACATCATCCCTAAATCATTTTGAAGAGAACATTAAAGCAATAAATATTACACTTACAGCAGAAGACATGAACTATTTGGCGTAACTTTTTCTGAAAGCTTAAGCCAAAGACCTATCAATATTGTTTTTTGTCACTATCTTTCATTCATTAGTTTAAAACTCTTGCATGAAGTACCTTATCTTTTTAGCGACAATGGTTTTCTCTTGTACCTCTTTTGGGCAAACAAAAGAGGAGTACTATGAAAAAGCCAGCGCTCTTTTTGATAAAAACGATTTTAAAAAAGCCATCGTTGAGATTGATAAATTTTTATTAATAGATTCAACTGATTTAAATTCCCTGTTGTTAAAGGCAAACGTCTTATTCAAGCTAAAAGACTATCAAAACTCTTTTAACCTTTTCACAGATATTATTAAGCTGTACCCAACAAATACAACAGCCTTAAATCAAAGAGGGTTATTGTTACAAACTGTGCAGGAGTTTGATGCCGCCATTGAAGATTATACAATGGGTCTTAAATTAACCAATGCTGATAGTGTAAAACGCGGTCTGTATCTTAACCGTGGTGCGGCAAAAATAGGAGTTCGTAACTTTCAGGGGGCTTATGATGATTTTATTCGTGCATACAAAATCGATTCTCTTGATATTGGTATTTTAAATAACCTGGCAACTGTTTGTGACGAGGTTGGTAAAGGCGATGAAACACTAAAATATCTTTATAAAATTCTTTCAATAGATTCCACTTTTATTGGTGCTTACATAAATATTGGTTTCAAATACCAGGAAGACGGTGATTACATTAAAGCAATACAATACTTTAGCAAAGCCATACAACTTAAACCTAATGAACCTCTAGCTTACAGTAACCGCAGTTTCAATTATTTAAAAACCGGTAATCTTAAAGCAGCGCTGGCAGATGTAAATAAGTCCCTTTTACTTTATCCCGAAAATTCGTTTGCCTTTAAAAACCGTGCCCTTATATATATTGAGATGCGGCAACCAAACAAAGCTTGTAGCGATTTAAGCAAAGCTATTGAACTGGGTTTTACAAATATGTATGGCCAAGAAGCTGAAGCGTTAATGGCTAAATATTGCAATAAAAAAGAAAGTAAATTATAAATGCCTTAACCTTTCAATTATATTTGTGTTTGAACTGCAACAAACACTGTTTATGAAAAATTTGTTTGATAAAGAGACGCATGTTGAAATTACCAACCGGCTTAATTTGCTTAGTCCTGAAAGTAAAGCGCTATGGGGTAAAATGAATGTAAGTCAGATGTTGGCACATTCCAAAGAAGCTTTTAAGGTTCCGCTTAGTGATAAAAAAATGCCTCGCATGTTTATTGGTTTATTAATGGGTTGGATTTTTAAAAAGAAATTATATAACGACGAACCGTGGAAGAAAAATTTGCCAACGGCACCCAATTTTATTATTAAAGATGAGCGTGATTTTGAAACAGAAAAAGCTGGTCTTTTTGAGTTAGTAGATAAGTTTTATAATGCAGGACCTGATAATGTTGGGAAGTTTCCGCACCCCATGTTTGGCAATTTTACATCAGAGCAATGGGGACAAAGCATGTATAAACATCTGGACCATCACCTGCAGCAGTTTAGTGTTTAGGTGCCGCAAATCTACAATTTCATCAACCTGTTTGCAGCCTCTTCTAAGGTGTTTTCATTTTTAGAAAAGCAAAAGCGCAATACTTTATTATCCTGTTCCGTTTTGTAAAAAGCAGAGGTTGGTATGGTGGCAACGCCGTATTCTTTGGTAAGCCTTACGGCGAAATCCTTTTCGCTTTCATCTGTAATATTGCTGAAGCTATATAATTGAAAATAACTTCCGTAAGATGGCAATGGCGTAAATTTAGTCTGCTGCATCATGTTTTTTAAGTAATCTCTTTTTTGCTGAAGAAACCCTCCCAATTGCAGGTAGTTTTCTTTGCGCTTAATAAACTCTGCCAACGCATGCTGTACAGTGCTGTTGCAACTAAAACAATTAAATTGGTGTACTTTTCTAAACTCTTTCATCAAAGGTTCAGGTGCTACGCAATAACCAAGTTTCCATCCGGTGCAATCATATACTTTACCAAAAGAAAAACAAACGAAACTTCTTTCCAATAAATCAGGATAGCGCAACATACTCTGATGTTGTTTCCCATCAAAAATCAAATGTTCATACACTTCATCACTCAAAATAAAAATTCCTGTGCCTTTTACAATGCTTTGCAATTGCTGCATATCATCTTTACTTAACACCGCACCGGTCGGGTTATGCGGACTGTTTAGCATTATCAATTTTGTTTTGGGCGTAATCTTTTGCTTCACCAGTTCCCAATCAATTGAATAATCAGGAAATTGTAGTGGCACTAAAACCGGCACCGCCTTATTAAGTTCTATAGTAGGGATGTAGCAATCGTATGCGGGTTCAAAAACTATTACCTCATCGCCGGGTTGCAGTATAGTTGTAAGCGCTGTGTAAATGGCGTATGTTCCGCCAGGCGTAATAGTAATTTCCTTTTCAGGATTTACAACTGTAGTATATAATCCTTCTATTTTCTCCGCTAGCGATTCTCTTAATGCTGGCAAACCATTCATGTGTACATATTGGTTGTGCCCATTTTGCATAGCTTTGTTAACCAACGCAATTAAATCTGCGCTCATGGCATAATCAGGAAAACCTTGACCAAGGTTAATGGCTTTATGCTCGTTGGCCAGCACACTCATTACGGTAAAAATAGTTGTGCCAACTTCGGGGAGTTTACTTTGTATTTGTAGTATCAATTGCTGTAAATTTTACAATCGTTTTATAAAAACTTATCGCCTTTGTTACGTTTTATTTCCGCAACATATTCTTTAATCTCCTGTTCTTTTTCTTTTTTGCAGATGAGAAGCACATCTTTTGTATCAACTACTATAAAATCATCAAGGCCCTGTAAAAGAACAAGTTTTTTATTATCAGCATGTACTACATTGTTGGTAGCATCAATAACCATAACATGTTTACCCGCAACAGCATTGCCTAGGTAATCTTTTTCAAGATTGTCATAAACACTTGTCCAGGTACCTAAATCGCTCCAGCCAAAAGAGGAAGGAATTATGTACACATTATCAGCCTTTTCCATTACACCATAATCAATAGAAATATTTACGCAAAGCGGATAAATACGTTCAATAGCTTCCTGTTCACCATCAGTATTAAAGTTATTTTTTTCGGTTTCAAAAACTTCTGCCAGCTCTGGCAAATGCATTTCAAAAGCTTTTATTATATTTTTTACCTGCCACACAAAAATGCCGGCATTCCATAAAAAATCTCCGCTGGCCAAAAACGTTTTAGCTAGTTCTTTGTCTGGCTTTTCGGTAAAGGTTTTTACTTTATAAACATTTTCACTTACGGCTTGTGGCTCATGTTGTATGTATCCGTAGCCAGTATTTGGGTGTGTTGGTTTTATGCCAAGCGTTATTAATCCTTTAATGTGAGATGTAAACTGCAACGCATCGCTACAAACTTTTTCAAACGCTTCCTGTTCTAAAATAATATGGTCGGCAGGAGCACAAATTAAATTTGCTTCTGGATTTAACTGCTTCAGTTTATAAGAAATTAACGCCACGCAAGGCGCCGTATTTTTCCTGGATGGTTCGCAAATAATATTCTCCAGCGGAATTTCAGGCAACTGTTCAGCCACAATATTTTTATAATATTCAAAGGTTATTATGTATATATTCTCTGCTGGTACAAACTTGGCAAACCTGTCGAAGGTTGCCTGTATCAACGTTCGGCCGGTATTTAAAATATCAAGAAATTGTTTAGGGTAGTTAGCTCTGCTTATTGGCCAAAACCTGCTTCCTATTCCTCCGGCCATTATAGCTACGTAATTATTTTCAGTCATTCAGTATAATAATTTTAAATTTCAATCCAATCTTAAATAATTCCTTCTCTCACCAAATCATGCAGGTGAATAATGCCAGCATATATTCCGTTGTCTTCAACAATTAGCTGACTTATGTTGTGCTCCCGCATTTTATCCAATGCATTTACAGCCAGTATTTCTGCTGCAATTGTTTTAGGGTTGCTACTCATAATATCTTTTGCTGACAGATTTTCGAAACTGTTGGTCTTTTCCAGCATTCTTCTTAAATCGCCATCGGTAATTATACCCAAAACATTTTCAGTTTCATTTACAACCACGGCAGCACCAAGTCGGTTTGCCGTCATTTCTACAATAACTTCTTTTATAGTAGCTGTTGGTAAAATCTTCGGCTTGGCATTTTGTGCGGCCATTTCGCCAACACGCAGGTATAATTTTTTTCCCAGCGTTCCCCCGGGATGATATTTTGCAAAATCGCGGCTATTAAAACCTTTCAATTCCATCAGGCAAACGGCCAATGCATCGCCCATTACCATTTGGGCTGTGGTACTGCTTGTTGGTGCAAGGTTTATTGGGCAAGCTTCCTGCTCTACGGTGGTGTTTAAAACAATATCGCTGTTTAATGCAAGAAAAGATGCTGTGTTGCCAACCATTCCGATTAACGTATTTCCAAAATTTTTAACCAGCGGTGCAAGCACTTTTATTTCGGGGCTGTTGCCGCTTTTGCTGATGACTAAAACAATATCAGCATCTTGTATCATACCCAAATCGCCATGAATAGCATCAGCAGCGTGCATAAATACAGACGGCGTGCCCGTACTATTAAACGTAGCGACTATTTTTTGAGCTACAATGGCGCTTTTCCCGATTCCGCTTACAATCAATCGGCCACCACATTTTGCTACTTTTTCAACAGCTTTTATAAAATCATCATTAATAAATGATTTTAAACCACTTACTGCATTGGTTTCTAAGTCAATAGTTCGTAATGCCGCTTTTATAATGTTGTCTGTATTCATCTATAATGTCGCAAACCTACTTTAATTCGTTAATACTGCAAAGAACGCATTTTAGCACCGTATCAATAGATTTCGGCCTTGCAATTTTACTAATGCAAGTTTGTTTGGTTGATATATTTTACTTATCTTAATTGATTGAAAGAAGCGATTGTTAGCCTTTTGCATAACTACAATGGGTTTGATTTTGCAACAGTTTTAAATTAACTTCGCTGCCCCTTAAAAAAACCTGCATAAAAAAGTGAAATGATTAAACATACCGCAAGGTAAAATTATGGCAAAAACAAAATCCAACACTAAAGAAACAAAACCAAAACTTGCTATTAAGGCTGTTTTAGAAAACCAACCGGATTTAGCAACCCAACTTCAAAACCAATTTGGCTTCGATGGCTTTAAAGGCCCGCAGGAAGAAATTATTGAAAGCCTTTTAAACGGTAATGATACGTTTGTAATTATGCCAACCGGTGGTGGTAAAAGTTTATGCTATCAATTGCCGGCAATGATAAGTGAGGGCGTGGCAATAATAGTTTCCCCTTTAATTGCATTAATGAAAAACCAGGTGGACCTTGTACGCAGTTACAGCAGCAAAGATGATGTGGCTCACTTTTTAAATAGTACTTTAAATAAAGGACAACAAAAAATTGTAAAAGACGACCTAACAACCGGCAAAACAAAAATGCTTTACGTGGCGCCGGAAACAATGACTAAGGAAGAGAATATCAACTTTTTTAAAAGCCTGAAAATTTCTTTTTTTGCGGTAGATGAAGCCCATTGTATTTCAGAATGGGGGCACGATTTTAGACCAGAATACAGACGGCTTAGGGAGATGATGGATTTGATTGATGAAACGATTCCCGTTATTGCATTAACTGCAACAGCAACGCCAAAAGTGCAAAGCGATATTGTTAAAAACCTGGGTTTACGCAACCCTAAAATATTTATCTCTTCTTTTAACAGGCCAAACCTTTACTACGAAATTCAACCTAAAATAA
>JBBQPX010000160.1:0-6767 GCA_038216775.1 Chitinophagales bacterium | reverse complement strand
CAGTGGGACAATTAATAAAATAAAAGAAACGATAGAAAAGGTAGCGCCAACAGATGCCCGTGTTTTAATTACCGGCGAAAATGGTGTTGGTAAGGAATTGGTTGCCCGGTGGATACATGAAAAGAGTAACAGAAATGCCGGCCCAATGGTGGAAGTTAACTGCGCCGCCATACCAGGCGAGTTGATAGAAAGTGAATTATTTGGGCATGAAAAAGGCTCTTTTACTTCGGCAGTAAAACAACGTATTGGTAAGTTTGAAACTGCAAATGGTGGCACTTTATTTTTAGATGAAATTGGAGATATGAGCCTTAATGCACAGGCTAAAGTTTTGCGTGCATTACAGGAAGGTAAAATAACAAGGGTTGGGGCAGAGAAAGATATTTCTGTTGATGTGCGGGTAATTGCTGCAACCAACAAAGATTTACTAAAGGAAGTTGATGACAAAAATTTCCGTCTTGATCTGTATCACCGCCTTGGGGTGATCATCATTCATGTACCATCTTTAAATGATCGCCGGGAGGATGTTCCATCATTGGTTGACCATTTTCTGGATATAGTTGCCAGTGATTACGGACAACCTAAAAAGGAAGTGGATGCAGAGGCTATGGAAGCCCTGAAAAATTATAATTGGACAGGAAATATTCGGGAATTAAGAAATGTAGTGGAACGGTTGATAATATTATCAGGTAAAACCATCACGTTGGAAGATGTGGAAAATTACGTTTTGCCACGAAAGTGAGGAGCAGGGAAGAGGGCATAAGAAACAAGGAACAAGCTACAAGGTGTAAGTGATAAGAAATTGCAAATTCGACGCCTTGTACCGAAACGATTTGTTGGATTAAAAGAATTATTTTCTAATAAAGTAACAATCTAATTTCCCCTTCAGGGGACAGGGGCATGAAAACAATTTATTGCATAAGTGGACTAGGAGCCGATGAAAGAGCTTTTGCTAAATTAACAATAGAAGGTTATAATCTAGTTGTTATTCAATGGCTTATGCCTTTAGCAGATGAAACAATAACTCATTATGCTGAACGGATGCGACAAGAAATTAAAGATGAAAATCCGATATTAATGGGGCTTTCTTTCGGAGGTATGATTTGTATAGAAATTTCAAAACAAATACCTGTAAAAACAATCATTCTTATTTCCAGTATTAAATCTGCTAAGGAGTTACCTTTCTGGATGCGGACGGTTGCTACGTTAAAACTCAACAAAATTGTTCCGCTTAAATCAACCAGGCTTACACAACCTATTCAAAACAAAATGTTGGGCATAGAATCTGATGAGGAAAAAGTGCTGGTGCAATCTCTGCGCACTGCTGTTGATTTACCTTACACCAACTGGGCAGTAAATCAAGCTATTAATTGGAAAAATAATTGGCTGCATCCCAATATATTTCATATACATGGAGATAACGATAACATGTTTCCCATAAAAAATATTAAAGCAGATTTTACTGTAAAAAATGGCGGGCATTTTATGATAATGAACCGTGCAGCCGAAGTAAGCGCTTTTATAAACAACGTTTTAAAGTATAATTAACTTTATGTGTTAAACAATTGAAAACATTATATGAGTAAAGTATTGCCAAACCGTTTATTAAGCTAATTTTGGCACTATTAAAAAATTAACGCATGAGTATAGGTTGGATTGTTTTTATTATTGGCACGCTTGGTTGGCATATAGGCATGTATGGAATGTTTAAAAAGGCAGGTATTCCAGCTTGGAAAGCCCTTGTTCCTTTTTACAATACCTGGTGCATGGTTGAAAAAATGGAGCTAAAAAAGTACTGGTTCTTTTTGCAATTTATTCCAATAGCGGGTCAATTTATTACCATCTGGATCTGTATTAAATTTGTGGAGCATTTTGGCCGGTTTGGCTTTTTGCATCATGCTGCTGCGGTATTTTTCCCGTTTTTATACTTCCCATACCTTGGTTATTCTAAAAGTGAGCGCTATGCAGGTATAGCGGTTGTAAAAAATTATAAAAAATCGAGCGTTAGAGAATGGATTGATGCTGCGGCTTTTGCCATTGTAGCGGCAACAATAATAAGAACATTTGTTTTTGAAGCCTACACCATTCCCACACCATCAGAAGAAAAGACATTGCTGGTAAACGATTTTTTATTCGTTAGTAAAATGGCTTATGGTCCACGCATTCCTAACACACCGATTGCAATGCCGTTTATGCACCATACCATTCCGGTTCTAAATGTAAAATCCTATGTAGAATGGATACATATTCCTTACACGAGGTGGTTTGCAACTCCGGTGAAAAGAAACGATGCAGTTGTGTTTAATTTCCCTGTAAATGATACATTAATAAACGATCCTATCATAGATGGCCAGCAGCAGTTTGGTTCTCAAAAGACCTATTATGAGGCAGTAAGAGAGTTTGGAAGAGATAGAGTATGGCAAGATTATAAGGATATTATCATTACAAGACCTGTTGATAAAAAAGAAAATTTTATTAAACGCTGCGTGGGTATTGCCGGCGATACCATACAAATAATTTCGGGTAAACTTCATGTAAATGGCAAGCCAGAAGATTACTTTCCGCAATCTGAACGTTTTTATTTAATACAGGCGCCTGATGGCGTTTATCTTGATGAAGATAAATTAAAGGATTTTGGAATTAATGTACGTGTTTCTCAAGGCGATTTACGCCAGGTTAAAAACAATCTGTACCAGGTAAACATAACCAACGAAGAACACAAAAGCCTGAAATTGCCAGCCGGATATACTATTACGGATATGATTTTTGAACATAGAAATGATTTGTTTCCTTATTACAGCGATACTACAGGAAAAGACTGGTCGGCAGATAATTTTGGTCCTTTATGGATACCTAAAAAGGGAGCAACAATTCAGTTAACATCCGATAACCTGATCAGGTATCAACGTTGTATTGAAGTATATGAAGAGAATAAATTTGAAAACAGAGCTGGTAAGTATTTTATTAATGGGAAAGAAGCAACAAGCTACACTTTCAAAATGGATTATTTCTGGATGATGGGAGATAATCGCCACAATTCATTAGATAGCCGTTATTGGGGCTTTGTACCGGAAGATCATGTAGTAGGAAAAGCATCTCTTATATGGTTTAGTTATGAAAACGGCCCAAGATGGAACCGCTTGTTTAAGACTATTAAATAATTTATGTAGTTTAATTTTAAAGAATTAACTTTATTTAACTTAAAGGTCCTCTCCGCAGCAATGTAGAGAGGATTTTTTATCTGACTTAAAAATATAGCATGAACAAAGCGGCATATGAGTTTTCTTACGAAGTATATGACTCGATAAATGAATTAAATGAGCAGGATGCATGGCTGTTGCAAGAAGCCCGAAAGGCAACCTCAGCTGCTTATGCACCATATTCGAAATTTAATGTAGGCGCAATAGCACGCTTGACAAATGGAAAGACCGTTGCCGGCACAAATCAGGAAAATGCATCTTACCCGGTTGGAATTTGCGCTGAACGGGCTTTGCTGGCATCGGCGGCATCATTATATCCCGGTGTGGCAGTTGATAGTATGGCTATAAGTTATGATAATACAAAGGGAGAAAGCAGCCGGCCAATTTCGCCTTGTGGCATGTGCAGGCAAGCGTTGGTTGAATATGAAGAAAGAGTTAATCAACCGATACGATTAATTTTAAGTGGGCTGGAAGGACGTGTTTTTGTAATTGAAAAAGCCAATGCGCTTTTGCCATTATCGTTTGGAAGTAATGATTTAAAATAAGGGTTGTATTGGCGTTAGTGTTTCCCATTCATGAGAGATAGCCAATTTTGCTTTACGCATGTAAAACTTAAACAAGCAAACTCACAAACCAGCCCTTAACGCTATAATGCTTATCTTTCTTGCCATTGGCTGCATCCTCAAGTAACCAAGAGATGAGTATGAAAACTGAAAATAAATTTTACGAAAAGGCTATGTCGGCTGTAGCAGATCCTTACAGACTTTCTATTTTAAATGAGCTGGTAAAAAAGGAGAATTAAGATGTTGTGATGTTGAAGGCATTACAGGATTATCTCAACCAACCTGTTCGCATCATATTAAATTACTTGCAGATAGCGAATTAATCGATTGTAGAAAACAAGGGAGGAGCAACTATATATCAATAAATAAAAGCAGCTTTAAAAAACTTGGAATGTATTTTGAAAAGTTCGGTGAGTAGGAACATGCCTTGGGCGTGTTATTATGAAGAATTTTAAAAAGAAGTATTCTTACCCAATCTTGCTTCCGTTTTTTACCGGCAAATTTGGCTGCAGCAAAACAACCTCGTTATTTTCATCGTAAACGCCAAGCACCAAACACTCGCTAAAATAATATTCAATCTGCTTTACAGGAAAATTTACAACGGCAACAACCTGTCTGCCCACTAACACTTCTTTGCTATAATGCGCTGTTATTTGTGCCGATGATTTTTGAATTCCCAGTTCGCCAAAATCAATAGTTAGTTGGTATGCAGGTTTACGTGCACCGGCAAAATCATCAACTTGTAAAATTGTTCCTGTCCGGATGTCAACCTTTTCAAAATCGTCCCAACTAATCATAAGTTTTCAACTTTAACAACGGCATCAATATTAAGCGGCCCGTAAATATGTGGAAACTCTTCGTTTATGGAAGGCGCTAATTCAAATTTTAATGTTGATGTTAATTTTGCTTCGTCAATATGCAGCAATAATAAATCAGTCTTATCCTTATAATATCTTTGTAAAACGCCCTGCACCTGTTCGGCTTTACTGGTGTGTATAAAGCCTTCCAGTGCAAGAGATTCAGCTTCATAAAAGCCTTGCTGAACTGCCTTTTGCCAATTTTCTGCGGTTACTACATGGTATATCATTAGTCTAATAAATTTGCAAGAAAAAGAAGCTCATCCATTTTGTAACGGTTTCTGTCGTTGTCAAAACACTTGCTTAACTCTTCCAGTAAAAACTGAATAATGCGCCGGTTACTTAACTTACGAAAATAAGATGGCACGGCAGGAACCGAAATTCTTTTGAAATATGCTTCCACATCCTGGTGGCTGTACATTTGTCCGTTTAACGGGTCCACAAAAAAATGAATTTTTTCCGATGATTGCCCAGCCGGGTTTAACAAATCATGCTGGGGATCAAAATAAGCCAAAATAAATTGCCTTGGAATATTTACAGGCCTTACCGGAATATCCAACAATTCGCAAAGCGCAATATAAATAATGCCATTGCTAAGTGCATTTCCTTTTTTACTTTCTAAGGTTTTATTAACGAGATAGTCATCAGGATTATCATACGTAAACTCTACACCTTTCTGTTTGTAATAGTTATAAAAAATACTGGTAACAATATTTATCTGCTCAATAGGAGTAAGGTAGTTGTTCAGTTCTAACCAGGTATTACGTCGCAGTTTTTCTATATCCTGATAAATGACCGTTGCATCCAAATCAGGATAATGATAACGTGCAACCAATAATGCACCTTCCAGTAAATCTGCATCTTTAGCAGCCCATTCTGTAAAATCTTCAGTTAAATCCCTGAAGTGCAACCGATGAATTAACAATTCAATCCGCTCCTGTATATCTTCGTTACTTGTGTTTTCCCAAAGGTTTTCCAGGTTGGGTATAATGTCTTTACCAAAGGAAACAATTTTATCGCTTACTGTTGAGTAAACATATTCATCCGGGTCGTCAATCAAATGAAGTAAGGCGGTTATCTCTTTATTTTCTTCCAAGTCTTAATCTTATTTCAAATGAATTTCGGAAAAGCTGATGAAATAAAGAAGTTAAAATTTTCCACAAATGTGATAAAATAAAATTTTGTTTTGAAGCAGCACTTCTAGCTTAGGCTTTTCTTCGGAAATAATAATTGAAGATGTTTTAAGATTCAAGTAATGGCAGGCAAAGTCAGATAATTATTGCAAGCTTGCCGACTACTTTTTTAAAACAGTTTAAACCCTGCAGAGAGCGAAACAGAACTGAAATCTTTCTTCGTTTTTTCATTACGATTAAAAATATTAATGTAGGATATTTTCGCAGTCCATTTTTTAGAGTGTGGAAAATAGAAACCCAATGAGGGTTTTATGCCAAATAGCGTTCGGCCGCTATTAAAACTTGGCCCGGCTGTCAGCGCAACATATATACTTTGTATTGGTTGATATCCGCAACCAACAAACAGATTTACCATGCTTTTTAATTTTGGTATTAGTGAGCCGTCGGGGTTTGTTCTGAAAACCTTATCGTTTTCAAGATAAGCATCACCTGTTAATTCTACAGTGGGTACAAATTTTGACTTGTTGAAAACAAAACTTTGAAAGCCGAGGCCAACTGACCAAGGATTATTGCCAATTGTTTCATCGGCAATTGTTTTATTGTACTGAACTGATAAATATGATTTCAGTTTTATACCGAGTTGTGCGGAACTCTGTGTTACCGAAAAACAAATAAAAATGATTACAATTATTTTCTTCATGTTTTTTAGCTGTTCAGTGTATTTCGGACAGTATTTAATTGGCTTTTGCTGCTCGGCGTAAATTTAAAAAACATTTTACCCATACGGCAACAGTTTGCGTAAAAATTCTCCATTAATAAAACCGTAGACTTCGCTATTTTAGCAAAATATTCCTAAAGAGTTCATTTATTTAAAAAGATTTGTTAAATAATTTTGTATGAAATATTTTATTATTGCTATTGCTTTTGTTTTTAGTTTCAGTATTGCAAACGCACAGCAACTCAAATCTCCTGACGAAAAATTTGTACTGAATTTTTCATTACAGGCAGATGGTAAGC
>JBBQPX010000159.1:0-6796 GCA_038216775.1 Chitinophagales bacterium | reverse complement strand
AGCTTACGCTTACGGCTGATATCACCTCCATAACATTTGGCCGTTACATCTTTGCGCATGGCGCTGATATTTTCACGGGCAATAATTTTGGCGCCGATAGAAGCCTGTATTACAATTTGAAACTGCTGACGGTTCAATAATTCTTTTAATTTTTCGCAAAGCTTGCGGCCAAATTCCTGGCTGCGGCTGCGGTGTATTAATGCACTCAATGCATCTACTTTTTCTCCGTTCAATAAAATATCCATGCGCACAATATCACTTTCACGGAAGCCAATAGGATGATAATCGAAGGATGCATAACCCCTTGTTTGTGATTTTAATTTATCATAAAAATCAAACACAATTTCTGTGAGGGGCATTTCAAAAGTAAGCTCTACACGGGTGGGTGTTAAATATCCCTGGTGAACAAGCATACCCCTTTTGCCAATGCAAAGCGTCATGATGTTTCCAATATATTCTGCCTGGGTAATAATCTGGGCTTTAATAAATGGTTCTTCAATTCTTTCTGTGCGGCTTGGATCGGGCAAAGTAGCCGGGTTGTGCACGTCTATTCTTTCGCCTTTGGTGGTGTAAGCAATAAAGCTTACGTTAGGAACAGTAGTGATAACGGTTTGGTTAAACTCTCTTTCCAGCCGCTCCTGTATAATTTCCATGTGCAGCAAACCAAGGAAGCCGCAACGAAAACCAAAACCAAGTGCCTGTGATGTTTCCAATTCAAAAGTTAAGGAAGCATCGTTAAGTTGCAGTTTTTCCATGCAATCTCTCAGTTCCTCAAATGCATCGGTTTCTACCGGAAAAATGCCTGCAAATACCATTGGCTTTACTTCTTCAAAACCATCTATACGGCTTTGTGTAGGATTTAAAACATTGGTAAGTGTATCTCCTACTTTTACTTCTTTGGCATTTTTAATGCCGGTAATCAGGTAACCCACATCTCCGCAATGAACGGATTTCTTTTTATCCATTCCAAGTTTTAGAATACCTACTTCATCTGCAAAATATTCCTGGTCGGTGCTAAAAAATTTCACTTTATCGCCCTGCTTAATACTACCATTAAAAATGCGAAAATAAACGATGATACCCCGAAAACTGTTGAAAACACTATCAAAAATAAGCGCTTGTAAAGGAGCTCCAGGATCCCCCTTGGGAGCAGGGATACGATCAATAATAGCAGTTAATATTTCTTCTATTCCTATGCCGCTTTTGCCGCTGGCAAGCAGAATGTCCTCCGGTTTACAACCAATCAGTTCTACTATCTGGTCGGTTACTTCCGGAATCATGGCTCCATCCATATCAATTTTATTGATAACAGGAATGATCTCCAGGTCGTTGCCCAAAGCAAGGTAAAGATTGCTGATGGTTTGTGCCTGTATGCCCTGTGTGGCATCTACCAACAGGAGTGCGCCTTCACATGCAGCCAGGGCACGGCTTACTTCGTAGCTAAAATCTACGTGGCCGGGTGTGTCTATCAGGTTAAGGATGTATTCCTCGCCTCTATACGGATAATTAATTTGTATGGCATGACTTTTAATAGTAATACCTTTTTCTCTTTCCAGGTCCATATCATCCAACACCTGGGCATGCATATCCCGGTCGCTAATGGTATGGGTCGTTTGCAAAAGTCGGTCTGCCAGGGTACTCTTGCCGTGATCGATATGGGCTATAATGCAAAAATTGCGGATGTTCTTCATGTAATCGTTTACTGCTTTTAGGGCGCAAAAATAGCGGATTTTAGGCGTAAATAAGGGTTTTGTTTACCAGCTATTTCTGCTATAGGAAACATACTTGTTCTGACAGATATCGGGACTCACTTTTAGGGTATACCGTTATTGGGTTTTGCTGGCAATAAACGTTTATTCAGCTTACAATTATGTACAAGGCATTTCAAAATTCTAAATACCTTCGTTTTACAATTAAAAGAATAGCTGCTTTATGCAAATCCTTAACAGTACAACGAACGATATTGATACCATTTTTTCTTTATACGATGATGCGGTGGCTTTTCAAAAAACAAAATTTGATAAGCACTGGCTTTCTTTTGACAGGGCGATGGTTGTAAAAGAAATAGCCGAAAACCGTCAATGGAAAATAGTGGAAGGCGATGTAGTGTCCTGCATTTTTGCCATAGCATATGAAGATCCATTTATCTGGAAAGAAAAAAATGAAGATCCTGCGATCTATATTCACCGGATAGTTACCCATCCATTATATCATGGCAGGCAATATGTAAAAGCGATTATTGAATGGGCAAAAGAGCATGCCAGCACATACAATAAAGCGTATATAAGAATGGATACCTGGGGCGATAATAAAGTGTTGATAAACTATTATGTAAAATGTGGATTTAATTTTTTAGGAACTATTACACCTACTGCAAGTGATCAATTACCTGAGCATTACAGTGCCATATTTTTAAGCTTGTTTGAAATAAAAACAGGTTGAATGATGAATGATTGATGACCATTTAAGTGGTCGAATTTTTATATAAAACAAATTACTATTTTACGCAACTCTGGCACAAATTATATTGTATTTAAATACCAAATACTAAAATGTCATGTAAATTTTAAGTGTCTTGACAACTTGTTTTTTTAGATAATATTTCTCCCCTAATTGAGTATTCACAGCCCTTTATCGTGTATATCGATTCCCAATTAACATTAGAATGTTTTTCATTTTAGTGTATTTTTCTACAAATAGCCAATTGGAATCATTTTTGCAATACAGTGTGCAGAATGCGATAAAAAACAACGCATTGTAAAAAGAAAAATTAAAAAAAATCATTATGAAAAGTATTTTAAGTGTAGCACTTGCTGCAATTTTGATGACAGGAAGTGCAACAGCACAAAACGTAAACATCGGTGTTAAAGGCGGATTAAACCTTTTCAATCTAAATGTAGAAAACGGTCAGGAATTTGATACTAAAGTTGGGTTTCATGCCGGCTTGTTAGGGCACATTCATCTTGCGCCTCAATTGGCTTTGCAGCCCGAAGTTGTTTATTCTTCTCAAGGGGGGAAATACGATGTTACAGGTGGAGAATATAAATTAAACCTGGGGTATATTAATGTACCGGTAATGGTACAGTACATGTTTGACAATGGTTTTAGATTACAGGCAGGTCCACAGGTTGGATTTTTAATTAATGCAAAGTCTGAAAGGCCCGTTATTGGAGAAATAGATGTTAAAGATGCATTTAAAACTGTTGATTTTGGAGTTGGAGCTGGATTAGGATATGTTCATCCGGCATCAGGTTTTGGTGTTGATGCAAGGTACAATCTTGGGTTATCTGATATTACAGACGATGCTTCTAAATTGACAAACAGAGGTTTTCAATTAGGAGTGTTTTATTTGTTTAATCACAAGAACTAATAAAATAAAACAAAAAAAAGGCCAACAATTGTTGGCCTTTTTTTTGTTTTATTTTATTAGTTCTTGTGATTAAACAAATAAAACACTCCTAATTGAAAACCTCTGTTTGTCAATTTAGAAGCATCGTCTGTAATATCAGATAACCCAAGATTGTACCTTGCATCAACACCAAAACCTGATGCCGGATGAACATATCCTAATCCAGCTCCAACTCCAAAATCAACAGTTTTAAATGCATCTTTAACATCTATTTCTCCAATAACGGGCCTTTCAGACTTTGCATTAATTAAAAATCCAACCTGTGGACCTGCCTGTAATCTAAAACCATTGTCAAACATGTACTGTACCATTACCGGTACATTAATATACCCCAGGTTTAATTTATATTCTCCACCTGTAACATCGTATTTCCCCCCTTGAGAAGAATAAACAACTTCGGGCTGCAAAGCCAATTGAGGCGCAAGATGAATGTGCCCTAACAAGCCGGCATGAAACCCAACTTTAGTATCAAATTCCTGACCGTTTTCTACATTTAGATTGAAAAGGTTTAATCCGCCTTTAACACCGATGTTTACGTTTTGTGCTGTTGCACTTCCTGTCATCAAAATTGCAGCAAGTGCTACACTTAAAATACTTTTCATAATGATTTTTTTTAATTTTTCTTTTTACAATGCGTTGTTTTTTATCGCATTCTGCACACTGTATTGCAAAAATGATTCCAATTGGCTATTTGTAGAAAAATACACTAAAATGAAAAACATTCTAATGTTAATTGGGAATCGATATACACGATAAAGGGCTGTGAATACTCAATTAGGGGAGAAATATTATCTAAAAAAACAAGTTGTCAAGACACTTAAAATTTACATGACATTTTAGTATTTGGTATTTAAATACAATATAATTTGTGCCAGAGTTGCGTAAAATAGTAATTTGTTTTATATAAAAATTCGACCACTTAAATGGTCATCAATCATTCATCATTCAACCTGTTTTTATTTCAAACAAGCTTAAAAATATGGCACTGTAATGCTCAGGTAATTGATCACTTGCAGTAGGTGTAATAGTTCCTAAAAAATTAAATCCACATTTTACATAATAGTTTATCAACACTTTATTATCGCCCCAGGTATCCATTCTTATATACGCTTTATTGTATGTGCTGGCATGCTCTTTTGCCCATTCAATAATCGCTTTTACATATTGCCTGCCATGATATAATGGATGGGTAACTATCCGGTGAATATAGATCGCAGGATCTTCATTTTTTTCTTTCCAGATAAATGGATCTTCATATGCTATGGCAAAAATGCAGGACACTACATCGCCTTCCACTATTTTCCATTGACGGTTTTCGGCTATTTCTTTTACAACCATCGCCCTGTCAAAAGAAAGCCAGTGCTTATCAAATTTTGTTTTTTGAAAAGCCACCGCATCATCGTATAAAGAAAAAATGGTATCAATATCGTTCGTTGTACTGTTAAGGATTTGCATAAAGCAGCTATTCTTTTAATTGTAAAACGAAGGTATTTAGAATTTTGAAATGCCTTGTACATAATTGTAAGCTGAATAAACGTTTATTGCCAGCAAAACCCAATAACGGTATACCCTAAAAGTGAGTCCCGATATCTGTCAGAACAAGTATGTTTCCTATAGCAGAAATAGCTGGTAAACAAAACCCTTATTTACGCCTAAAATCCGCTATTTTTGCGCCCTAAAAGCAGTAAACGATTACATGAAGAACATCCGCAATTTTTGCATTATAGCCCATATCGATCACGGCAAGAGTACCCTGGCAGACCGACTTTTGCAAACGACCCATACCATTAGCGACCGGGATATGCATGCCCAGGTGTTGGATGATATGGACCTGGAAAGAGAAAAAGGTATTACTATTAAAAGTCATGCCATACAAATTAATTATCCGTATAGAGGCGAGGAATACATCCTTAACCTGATAGACACACCCGGCCACGTAGATTTTAGCTACGAAGTAAGCCGTGCCCTGGCTGCATGTGAAGGCGCACTCCTGTTGGTAGATGCCACACAGGGCATACAGGCACAAACCATCAGCAATCTTTACCTTGCTTTGGGCAACGACCTGGAGATCATTCCTGTTATCAATAAAATTGATATGGATGGAGCCATGATTCCGGAAGTAACCGACCAGATAGTAGAACTGATTGGTTGTAAACCGGAGGACATTCTGCTTGCCAGCGGCAAAAGCGGCATAGGAATAGAAGAAATATTAACTGCTATTATTGATCGTATCCCTGCTCCCAAGGGGGATCCTGGAGCTCCTTTACAAGCGCTTATTTTTGATAGTGTTTTCAACAGTTTTCGGGGTATCATCGTTTATTTTCGCATTTTTAATGGTAGTATTAAGCAGGGCGATAAAGTGAAATTTTTTAGCACCGACCAGGAATATTTTGCAGATGAAGTAGGTATTCTAAAACTTGGAATGGATAAAAAGAAATCCGTTCATTGCGGAGATGTGGGTTACCTGATTACCGGCATTAAAAATGCCAAAGAAGTAAAAGTAGGAGATACACTTACCAATGTTTTAAATCCTACACAAAGCCGTATAGATGGTTTTGAAGAAGTAAAGCCAATGGTATTTGCAGGCATTTTTCCGGTAGAAACCGATGCATTTGAGGAACTGAGAGATTGCATGGAAAAACTGCAACTTAACGATGCTTCCTTAACTTTTGAATTGGAAACATCACAGGCACTTGGTTTTGGTTTTCGTTGCGGCTTCCTTGGTTTGCTGCACATGGAAATTATACAGGAGCGGCTGGAAAGAGAGTTTAACCAAACCGTTATCACTACTGTTCCTAACGTAAGCTTTATTGCTTACACCACCAAAGGCGAAAGAATAGACGTGCACAACCCGGCTACTTTGCCCGATCCAAGCCGCACAGAAAGAATTGAAGAACCATTTATTAAAGCCCAGATTATTACCCAGGCAGAATATATTGGAAACATCATGACGCTTTGCATTGGCAAAAGGGGTATGCTTGTTCACCAGGGATATTTAACACCCACCCGTGTAGAGCTTACTTTTGAAATGCCCCTCACAGAAATTGTGTTTGATTTTTATGATAAATTAAAATCACAAACAAGGGGTTATGCATCCTTCGATTATCATCCTATTGGCTTCCGTGAAAGTGATATTGTGCGCATGGATATTTTATTGAACGGAGAAAAAGTAGATGCATTGAGTGCATTAATACACCGCAGCCGCAGCCAGGAATTTGGCCGCAAGCTTTGCGAAAAATTAAAAGAATTATTGAACCGTCAGCAGTTTCAAATTGTAATACAGGCTTCTATCGGCGCCAAAATTATTGCCCGTGAAAATATCAGCGCCATGCGCAAAGATGTAACGGCCAAATGTTATGGAGGTGATATCAGCCGTAAGCGTAAGCT
>JBBQPX010000158.1:0-6872 GCA_038216775.1 Chitinophagales bacterium | reverse complement strand
TAACTCTGAAAGAAAAATGAATGAATAATAATTCTACCCAACAAGGAAGCAGAAATCTAAAAAAAGATACTTCATGCTTCATAAACAGCACATCAGGTTCAAAAGCAATTTTGACTGATATCCACGCCTTATTATCTCTTGGTAATACTGGGGGTTTTGCTGTGTTTATTAACTTTCTTTCAACTTATTTACGTTTAGTTGCTTATAAAAGGCCTGTTCAATTAAAATATTGCATGCTGAATAATGAGCATTCCATAATGCATTTTATTGCTCAACAAAAACATTAAAAATATAAATTTAGATAGGAATTAATTTACAACAAAATGATAAAAGCGTTTACCATATTACCATAATCGATGCTCTGCCAAAAAAACAGGAGCCTCATTTTTGCAATGGCAGCGGTTTTCTTTTTTATCAATTGCCAAAAGGCTATTGCTCAATCGGCAGTTGCGTTAAATAGCAAAATGGCTGTTACTGCGGCTGTAAATGCAGGCGCTGATTCTGTACCAGTTTTAACTGCCAGTACGTTTGCTTCGATAGGAGATTACGTTTGGATTGACGATAACAAGAATGGTAAACAAGATGCGGGTGAAAAAGGTCTTGCAAATGTAGAGGTTGTTTTATACGACTCCTTGCTTAACATTGTTGATACCAAATACACGAATGATTCAGGCTACTATCATTTTAAGAATATTTTTATACCTGCAAATAATAGTAAATCTTTTATAGTAGGCTTCAATAATATTCCTCCAGATTACGCATATACGCAGTCAGATGAAACTGAATCCAGCAATGGATTAAACAGTAAATCCGATACTGTATCGGGGCGTACTAAACCTTTTATTATGAAGGCAGGCGAAGTAAGAACTGATATAGATGGAGGTATAAAAAGAGCTGTAGGTGTGGTACTTCCACTCATTATTAATCAGTTTAATGGTAATTATGCAGATGGATTAATACAGCTTGGGTGGAGTACATATTCCGAAGTGAATATCGATCACTTCGATGTTGAACGGAGTATGGATGCAACTAATTTCAGACAAATAAGCAGGGTAAATGCAGCAGGCGGTCAGCTCAACAGCAGTTTAAATTATTCCTTTTTAGACATTACTGCCCAACGCGGTACTAACTACTATAGGCTTGCTATTGTTGATGTTTATGGTAACTATACGTACAGTAAAACAATCATGGTTGTTGTAGATGTTAAAGGAATAAGTGTATTGGTTGTGTATCCCAACCCTTTTAGTACCAGGGTGCAGATAAGGGTAAACTGCGATATGGCAGAAAAGGTTGCCATTAATATACTGAACAGTAATGGAGTTAAAATGAGTACACAACTTGCACAAACACAGGTTGGTGATAATAATATTGTAATAAATAAAGTTGATGCTTTGCCGAGTGGTGTTTATTATATTGAAGTGGTGAGCAGCACCAGAACATTGAAAACAAAAGTGATGAAACTTAATTAGTACCAACAAGTACTATTAGCTTTTCAACATAAGTTTTTTATATTTTTCAATTGGCTAAAAAGTTTGGACAGATGTTTATATAGCCATCAGGAATTTTAATCGTGGATCAACTTTTAAATACTTTTTTATTGCGGCTCGTTTAACTGCTTCAACAATTCTTCGGTAGATTTATTTGTAAGGAAGAATGATTTTAATTTCTCTATAACACCTTCCACCAAAGCATCAGGACAACTTGCGCCACTGGTAATAAGAATTTTTACAAGCTCTTTTTTGGGAAGATAATCAGTTGTTGTATTCTCTGATTTATTATGAAAATTATAATTAAGAATAGTGGAAGCCGAAATTATTTTTTCTTCGTTATTAATAAAGTAAGTTGGCAATTTTGCTTCGCAAAGTTCAACCAGGTGACTTGTATTACTGCTGTTGTACCCGCCCACCACAATTGCCAGGTCGGCTTCTGTTTGCAATAAACCATAAACTGCAGATTGATTGTCGTTTGTAGCATAACAAAGTGTATCTCTGGTATCGGCAAAACGTTCCTCTATGCTTTTTTCATTTAAACCATATTTCTTCAGCATTACTCCTTTTAAAAAATCTGAAATTTCCTGCGTATCACTTGCCAGCATGGTAGTTTGATTAACTACACCAATGCGTTCAAGATCTTTTGTGGCATCAAAGCCTTCGGAAAATTTACCCGCAAATTGATCAGCAAATTGTTCAATATTTTTTTCACCGGTGATATATTTGCTCAATGCTACCGTGTCAGCCATGTCATTAACAATAACTGTTGGCGTATGTGCAGAAGCATGAGAAAAAGTAGCTCTTGTTTCTTCATGAGTAGGCTTGCCATGCACAACAACCGTATAATCTTTCTTTGCTATCTGCTCACTCCGGTTCCATACTTTTTCCACAAAAGGGCAGGTAGTGTTATATTTATTTGCCTCAATTCCTATTTCTTTAAGTTTTTTTTCTATTGCCAAGGTAGTACCAAAAGCAGGAATAATAACAACATCATCTTTTGTTAAAGATTCAAAAGGAATTACCTGGTTGCCATGTGTATCCTGTAAAAACTCAACACCTTTTTCCAAAAGATCCGCATTTACCTGTGGGTTGTGAATCATTTCGCTTAATAGATATATACGCTTGCCAGGGTTTTCTTCAATGGTTTTAAAGGCAATATCAATTGCATTTTCTACGCCGTAGCAAAAACCAAAATGTCGTGCAAGATAAATTTGCAGAGGTCCAAAATTAAGCAGGGTAGGGCTGAAATCTTTTTTCATCTTATCCTGCAGCCTGCGTTTATTTTTAATAGCCGCAATTAAAGGACTGCGGTAGATAGTAGGAACATTAAATTGTTTCATGATAAATTATAACAACTGCAAAGGTACATTGTTGATGTTGAAAATTCCGTTTTAACCATTTTCAATCTCCTCTGCTTACATTTGAACATAAAACAGCTAAAATCTTAAAGTAACAATGGCAGCATCAATCTACAAACGGGCAAATTGGATAGCTAACAGCAATATTTATGAAGTAAATATCAGACAATATACACCGGAAGGAACTTTTGATGCCTTTGCCAAATCACTGCCAAGGCTTAAGGATATGGGCGTGGAAATACTGTGGATAATGCCCATTCATCCAATAGGAAAACCGCACCGAAAGGGAACATTAGGTAGCTATTATTCCATTGCAGATTTTAAGGCTGTTAATCCCGAATTTGGAACCGCTGCTGATTTTAAAAATCTCATTAAAAAGGCACATAAGAGCGGCATGAAAGTGATTATGGATTGGGTTGCCAACCATGCTGCATGGGATAATGTATGGACGAAAGAGCATCCTGATTTTTTTGTAAGAGATGAAGCAGGTAATTTTAAGCCACCCTACGATTGGGATGATGTAATACAAATTGATCATTCAAATATGGCAGAACAAGAGGCCATGATTGATGCTATGAAGTATTGGATTACTGATTTTGCTATTGATGGTTTTAGAGCAGATTTAGCACATTTAACACCGCTTGAATTTTGGAAAAAAGCCAGGACAGCCATTGAGCCATTAAAGCCGGATTTATTTTGGCTTGCCGAATCTGAAGAGATAAATTACCATGAAGTTTTTGACTGCACGTTTACCTGGGAATGGATGCACGCAACTGAAAATTTTTATAAAGGAAACACCAACCTTACCAGTTTGTACGATATACTTTCCAAATACAATACGGTTTTTCCAGAAACGGCTTACCGCATGTATTTTACCAGCAATCATGATGAAAATACATGGAACGGAACCACGAGAGAAAAGTATGGCGATATGGCAAAAGCTTTGTCAGTATTCAATTGTACCTGGAACGGGATACCAATGATTTACAGCGGAGAAGAATTACCCAATGAAAAGCGCCTCCGGTTTTTTGACAAAGATGTTATTGAATGGACAGGTACTTGTGCACTTCATGATTTTTATAAAACGCTATTAAATTTACGTAAAACAAATACTTCATTAAGAGCTGCTGACGCTGCTGTTACAACCTTTCATATTATTACAGAAGGCAACAAAAATATTATGGCGTATTTGCGAAAAAATGATGATGCCGAAGTGCTCGTTTTCATTAATTTAAGTAACGAACAAAGCGGCTTTACTATTAAGGATGTGCTTATAAATGGTAACTATACAAACGTATTTGGTAAAGCTGAAAGTATATTGGAAGTAGATACTTATCTAAAAATTGAGCCCTGGAGTTATTTGGTTTTTGAGAAGAAATAGTAATATTAAAAAAAGGGTAGCCATTTGCTACCCTTTTTTAATAAATACTCTTGTGTATTTTATTAATTATTTACTTCTAACGAAATTGGGTAATCATATACCCCGTCATAACCTGGATAAAATCCACTTAGGTTAATACTTTTTTCACTGCCAATTGCCGTTTTCATTTCTTCCACACTTTTAACCGGCTTATCATTTATTTTTAAAATAATAAACCCATCTTTAATTCGGGTTTGATCGTTAATTGCACCGCTGTTTATTTTTTTAATGATTACGCCGCCCGATACGCCAAAGTCTTTCGCTTTTTTTGCATCAAGTGTCACAAAATCAGCACCTAGTGTTTCAACAATTGCATCGGCTTTTACAATGTCATAATTACCGGCTTTGTTTTTCAATGTAACAAGTACCGTTTTTTCAACAGCATTTCTTATGTAGGTTACCGAAATTTTATCTCCTGGTTTTTGTCTGCTGATGAGACCTTGCATTTCTGCAGCACTTGATATTTCACGATCATTAATACTTTTAAGAATATCACCTTTTCGAATACCAGCTTCGTAAGCACCGCCATCTGTTGGTACATCTGATACATAAATTCCTTCTGCGCCTGCAGGTATTCCCGCTTTTTTCTTTTCATCATCACCTAAGGTACTTGCATCCAAAAAGCTTACTCCTAAAAATCCTCTTTGTACTGTGCCGAATTTAATAAGATCGTCAATTACTTTTTTCACAATATTTACGGGTATTGCATAAGAATAACCAGAATAATAACCGGTAGGAGATGCAATGGCAGAGTTAACACCAATTAACTTGCCATCCGTTGTAATTAATGCACCACCACTGTTACCCATGTTTACCGCCGCATCAGTTTGTAAAAATGATTCAACACCCATATTGGCATTGCCACTTTTATCTTTATTTAATCCCAACGATCTTGCTTTTGCGCTGATAATACCTGCTGTTACGGTAGTTTCTAGATTTAACGGGTAACCTATTGCAAGTACCCATTGGCCAATTTTAACATCATCTGAATTACCATACAATAAGAATGGTAAACCGGCAGCCTCTACCTTAATAACAGCAAGATCATAGGCAGGATCGGTACCAATAACTTTTGCTTTGTAAGTTTTTTTGTTACCTAATGTTACATCAATTTCATCTGCATCAGCAACTACGTGGTTATTAGTAACAATATATCCATCCTGGCTGATAATAACGCCAGAACCGCTTGCTCTTTGCTCCGGAATTACACCTCTGCCTCTGCCGCCAAATAACTGGTTCAACATATCATCATCAAACATATCGCTGAATGGATTACCCTGATTTCTCTTGGGTAAACTATTGCTCACCTGCTTAGCGTTTGTTTTTGTTTTAATGTGCACTACTGCTGGTGTTGCAGCTTCTGCAGGTGCCGTAAAATCAACCGCACCGCCCGGCGGTGTACCAGTTCCGTCGAAGCCAGCATACTTATAATTTGCAGGAAGCACGCCAGCCTGCTGACCACCGTAGGTGTTGGTTTTTGATACATAAGTTGCGTAGCCCCATATTACTGCAAAAGCAGTAACAGCGCTAATAACAACAGTTGCGAGAATTTGCTTTAATTTCATTTTCCTAGGTTTTATATTTAATCAACAATGATATTGCCTTATTTGTTTTGCAAGCCACTTCAATTACATCAACTCCCGTGCCTGCATGCACAAAATAACGAACGAATGACAAATTGCTATTTACCAACTGACATGTTTAACAATTAATTAGGAAGGCTTTCGTAGATGGTTTTTGCCACGGATTACATGAATTTACACAAATAAACATTTTTGAATATCGCAGCCTAAAGTTTGCGAAGCAAATAACAATCCGTGATAATCTGTGCAATCCGTAGCGAACCCTTCAGCAGCGTAGCTGTGGACGATTATCTGCTATCCTTTATAAAGATAACAAAAATTGCATGGTGTCAACTCCGTCCGCGTAATCCATCAAATTGGGCTGCTGCGCCTGCCCGAATGGAATGCCTGCATGGCCACAAATGCATTGTATATCTTCATTGTCAACAACCAATTTTAATGCATTTTTTTCATGGTCATAAAAACTATAGTTAAGCTGGCTGATGGGCGAAAAAATGGCATCGTTTTCTATAAGCAAATTGCTGCCACTTGTCATGTAAAAAATATTATTTAGTAATAAAATCGAAAGCTGATAATCATAATTGTTTTTAAATTTATGATGATCCTGAAAATATTTATATTTCTCGAAGGCTTTTATCAGCGGCACAAAATCATAACCTGTAGGTACAAATAATTTGGTAATGTTTCTGCATCCCAATCCAAAATATTGGTGCACATCATCTGCCAGTAATTCAAGTTCTCCTGTATTTTCATTTCCACTTAAAATAGCTACAGACGTGCGGTTGCGACGAATTATATTTGGATACTTTGCAAAATACTGTTCAAAATATCTAGCCGAATTATTGCTGCCCGTGGCAATGTATGCATCACAGCCTTTCAATAATTCTGCAAACTCAATATAGTTTTTCAACTCAGGTTCCCAATCAATCATCTTTTCAATTAGGTGTTTTAGCAGAACATCATCTTTTGAAGATAATTTAATGGTTTGTTTATGACCGCTGACTAACACACATAAAAAATC
>JBBQPX010000157.1:0-6876 GCA_038216775.1 Chitinophagales bacterium | reverse complement strand
TTCTTATTTGTCTGTTTCGTCTTTCTAAAATAAATAAGCTTAGCAAAAACAAGGCAATTACTAACACGGTCCAAAAAATATAATTTTTCCAGAATGGCGTTCTTATAAAAACCGAAATAGATTCTACTTGTGTTGATGGCGTTCCATCACGCTTTATACCACGTAATTGTATTTTATATTTACCGGGAGCAAGGCTAAGCTCAATACTATTCTTATCAGTTTTAAGCCAGTTACCATCGTTAAGGCGGTACTCAAAAAGTGGATTATAGCCTGTTAAATCTGCACCAGAAAAATAAATACTTATATCATTTTTATCATAAGGCAGTGTGTATTCTTTTAAAATCAACGTATCAGCTCCATGAATAGAAACCCGTGTAATAAAGGTTGTAATATCCGAAACAGGCAAATGTAATGAAGCAGGTAAATAGCTTATACCGCCGGTGGTAGCCACATAAACAGTATCGTTATAAATAGCAATATCATTTACTTGCTCGCCAATTAGCCCATCGGATAAGCCAAATGCTGTGTTGTAAAAAACCAGTTTCTCCTCTCCCGGTTTTTCTTCTTTAGTAAATTGATATTGAATTTTATTTAACCCTTTGTTAGTGCCAAGCCATATCGTTCCGGCTTTATCGCTGTACAAAGATTTACAAACATTGCCGGAAATAACATCTCCTAAAGCGATTGATTTTATGAGTTTATTATTTTTTAAAACTACCAGCGAATCTGACGCAAGGCCCACCCAAACTAAATTATCTGCCGTAGTAAAAATTGTATTTACCCGGTAGCTCAAGGCTTTACTTTGTTTACCGAAATAAAGCAGCGAATCTTTATCCCAACGATAAAGCCCATCATTAGAGCCAATGTAAATTTGTCCACTTAGGTTTAGTCCAAATGCTGTTGTCCTTTTTGTTACACTATCAACAGCTTTTTCTGTTATAAAATTATACTTGCGCACAACGGCATGCGTACCCAGTAATAAAATACTGTCGTTTATTTTTAAAGCATATTTTGATGAGGCGTTCTTTAGTCCCTCAAGCCTGTTGGTTATATTAAGCCTTTTTTTATCCAGCATAAAAGAGCCGGTTTGGCAGGATATAAAAATTTTATCATTCAGCTCCACAATTTTTCTCACCGCACCATCTATATTTTTTTCATCATTTAAAGCCCGTCTGGTAATGCCGTACACACCATCGTAAAAGAAAACCTCCCCGTAATTATTACCAACAACTATTTTTTTATTGATAACGGCCAGCGTATTAAAATTCTGCGTTATCGTTTCGTTCAGTGCCCGGTCTGTAATGGTAAAAGATGAAATTCTTTTCTGTTGAATTTTTATTAATCCCTTGTCAAGGGTAGAAATCCAAAAACTTCCATTTTTATCTTCCAGCACATTTCTTACTGCAATGTTATATAGTAAAGGATCTTTCAGCTCCAAAGTAGCGCTATCAACCGGGTAGGTTGTTCTGTTATAAGTTGTAACGGCAAGATCTTTTCCAGATTTACAAAAAATACGAACAGTAAAGGGCAGCGCTTTTTCAAGAATGAGTTTTATGTTTCCTTCCTTATCAATACTGTACTTTTTTAGTTTATTGCCAGTGCTTAAGTATAAAGTGCCGTTAAAATACTCGCAAAAAAACAGTTCATTATCCAGCGGAAATGATTTTGTTAAACGGCCATTAACAAGCAGCCTTAACGAATCCGGACTGGCAATTAAATATTTACCAGGTGTGAATTCAATAATTTTTTCAGGAACAAAAGATTTTTTAATATCAAACAAACCTGTGTAAGCTGTTACTTTTCCATTTTTGTAAATAAAAATATTACTCTTGTTGTTACAAAAAGCTATGCCGCCAAATTGCAGTACGCTGCCACGGTTTGTATTAGCAAGTTCTATTTTGCGCAATTCCGGGTCGGTTTCTTCATTTTCAAAGCGGTCTTTCTCGGGATTATAGTAGGCTGTTGTTCTTCTAAACGGCGCTACCCAAATACGATTGCTGCTGTCAATAAAAATATCGGTAATCTCATTATCCGGCAGGCCTTGTGCTGTTGTATATATTTTAAAGTTTTTGCCATCAAATTTTGCCAGGCCATTATCTGTAGCTATCCATAAAAAACCGTGGTTATCTAAAATGGAGCGGTAAATAGAGTTTGATGGCAAACCGTCTTTTGTTGTATAAGTAATGGTTTGGGTAGATTGGCAAAATGCAGTTGCTGCGTATATAAGCAGGTAGAAGGAAATGGCTATATGGGTTAAATGTTTTGGCATTCATCATAAATATAGAAAATGCAGCCCAATAAACTTAGAGTTTACATAAAGCTTCCAGCCGCAAACCCAACTATATATGATACAAAAGCAAAATAGTTTAAAAATAGCCTGTATTTTTAACGTTGTTAATTTTATATTTGCCAACTAAAGAATATTATTATGAAGTTTATTGTTTCCTCATCGGCCTTGCTAAAGCAATTGCAGCAGATTAGTGGTGTTATTAACTCTAATACCGTTTTACCAATACTGGAAGATTTTTTGTTTGAAATTGAAAAAAACAAGCTTACTGTTGTTGCTACGGACCTGGAAACCGTGATGAAAGTTCACCTGGATATTGAAGCAAAAGACAGCGGAAAAGTCTGTATTCCTGCAAAAATATTGCTCGACTCTTTAAAAAACTTAGCAGAGCAGCCGCTTACTTTTAACATAGATAAAAACTTTGCGGTTGAAATTACCAGCGATAATGGCAAGTACAAGGTTATGGGTGAAACGCCGGATAATTTTCCGAAAGAACCGGCTGCAGATGATGCAAATGCATTCACCATGAGTTCTTCGGCCTTGGTTACTGCCATAAACAAAGCTTTGTTTGCTGTTAGTAACGATGATTTGCGTCCGGCAATGACGGGTGTATTTTTTGAATTAGATAAAAAGTCAATCACATTTGTTGCTACAGATGCTCACCGTTTGGTAAGATATACCCGTACGGATGTTAGCTGCCCAAGCAAAGATTCGTTCATCGTTCCTAAAAAACCTTTGAACTTATTAAAAAGTGCTTTGCCTGATAATGATGATGAGCTGAACATTTCTTACAACAGCAACCACTTATTTGTTTCTCATGGTACAACTGAATTGGTTTGTCGTTTGATTGACGCACGTTTCCCTGATTATAAAGTGGTGATACCGGTTGATAATCCGTATAAAATGACGGTTAACAAACAGGATTTTCAAAATGCCTTGCGCCGTGTAAGTGTGTTTAGTAATAAAAGCACAAACCAAGTGGCGCTAAGCATCAGCGGCAGCGAATTACAACTTGCTGCGCAGGATGTTGATTTTAGTTTTGAAGGTAATGAGCGTATGGCTTGCCAGTATGATGGAGAAGATTTACAAATTGCTTTCAACGCAAAATTTTTAATAGAAATGCTTGGCGGTGCCGATACCAACGAAATTAATATGGAGTTGAGCACGCCAACCAAAGCAGGCATTATTAAACCAACAGAGCAGGAAGAAGGTGAAGAGTTACTGATGTTGGTGATGCCGTTGATGTTGAATAATTAAGAACCCAAGCCCCCTCCGCCAGTCCTGAGCGAAGTCGAAGGAAAGGGGAACTTTGGAGAATGATAATTTTTAACCGCTTTCATTTTTTGAAGGCGGTTTTTTTTGCAGCTAGTTTTATCTGAATTTAGAAGATTCTAACCTTTCCCTTTTTATTGAGTATTTTTATAGCCATTCACTTTTAAAATCAAACGCCATGTTTTTAATCATTATAGGTTTCCTTGTTTTAGTTGCATCGGTAGTTGCACTAAAAGATAATCCGGCTTTGGCAAAATTTAAACCCATTGCACGTATTGTTGGAGTTGTTTTTATTTTACTCGGTATTATTACAGCCAGCGTAAAACAGGTTGAGCCAGGCGAAGTAGGCGTAAAGGTTTTATTCGGCAGCATACAAAACGATGTACTTCCCAGCGGGTTGCATTTTATAAATCCATTGCTTGATATTAAAATGATTGACATTAAAACCCAGAACTACACCATGAGCGGTATAAATGATGAGGGTAATAAAGTTGGAGATGATGCCATTAAAGTTTTAACCAGCGATGGGCTGGAAGTTACTATTGACCTTACAGTTTTATACAGGGTTGTATCAAGTGATGCACCAAAGCTGTTGCGGGAAACGGGTAATGATTTCAGAGATAAAATAGTGCGTCCCATCACCCGCACTAAAATACGCGACAATGCAGTTTACTACCAGGCAATTGATTTATTTGGCAACAAACGTGATGAATTTCAGCAACGTATTTATAAAAGTATTGAAACTGATTTTAAAGGCCGGGGGCTAATGCTTGAGCAATTATTGGTAAGAAATATAACCTTACCAAATTCAGTAAAGTCTGCCATTGAATCTAAAATTAATGCCGAGCAGGATGCCAAGAAAATGGAATTTGTTTTACAGAAGGAAAGGCAGGAAGCCGAGCGTAAGCGTGTGGAAGCGCAAGGTATTGCCGATTATCAGCGAATTATAAACACAGGGCTTACCAGCCAGCAATTGCAATACGAGCAAATTAAGGCCATGAAGGAACTTGCACTTAGCGCCAATGCAAAAGTGATTGTAATGGGCAAAGGAAATTCACCAATTATTATTGACAGTAAAGAATAAAAAATGGAATTTAAACAAGTAGCATCTTACGACAATTTTATGGTTGCCAATATGACGATGGGGTTAATGACCGAGAACGACATAAAATGCCAGCTTAAAGATGAAAATATTGTAACTATGGATCCGCTATTGAATGCGGCTGTTGGTGGCATAAAGTTATTGGTAGAAGCAAAGGATTATGACAGAGCTGTGCTTTTAATGAAGCAGGCCGAAGAGGATTATTTGAAAGATATTCATTGCCCTAATTGTAATAGTATTTCTATTATTGTTGAAGAAAAAAGTAGCAACCCCACAGATTTTTGGGGAAGGCTGAAGAATCAATTATTGTACGGCCAAACATCGACTTACAGTAAAAATTACAGGTGTACAAATTGCAAAAAACTATTTTCAGAAATACCAGCTTCATTTTAAATATTGACTTTTATTAGTGATGAAAAAAATTGCCATGATACCGGCACGTTATGCTGCCACACGTTTTCCTGCCAAGCTGATGCAAATGCTTGGCGATAAAACAGTTATTCTGCATACCTATAATAACACCGTTGCCACAGGACTATTTGATGAAGTAGTGGTAGTAACCGATAGCGAAATTATCTTCAATGAAATTGTAAATAACGGCGGCACAGCCGTTATGAGTATTAAAGAACACGAAAGCGGAAGCGACCGTATTGCAGAAGCAATTGAAAGTATAGAAGTTGATATTGTAGTAAACGTACAAGGCGATGAACCTTTTGTTCAAAAAGAACCACTCGAAAAACTGCTGGAAGTTTTTAACGACGAAACTGTACAGGTAGCTTCTTTAATGCAGGTTTTAAAAGAAGAAAAATTTATTGCAGACCCTAACTATGTAAAAGTTGCTGTTGATAAAAACATGAATTCGCTTTTTTTCAGCCGCAGTCCCATTCCTTATCATAGAGATAAAAATATGGCACCTGTTTATTTTGAGCATATTGGTGTTTATGCTTTTCGTAAGCAGGCTTTGTTAAACTTTACAAGCTGGGAATTAACGCCGCTTGAAGCCGCAGAAAAAATTGAATGTCTTCGTTATCTGGAAAATGGCGTTCCTTTAAAAATGATTGTTACAGAATATATGGGCATTGAAATTGATACGCCAGAGGATTTGGTTAGGGCAGCTTCTCTGCTGTAGTTTTAGCCACTGATTACACGGATTTTTTTGCCCGCAGATTTCGCTGAATACGCTGATTTTAATGAATACTTCTGGCTGTTTAGCAGTATTTAGAGATTATTATTCACTACTTATACCAATCCGTATTAATCTGTGTAATCTCCCGAAAATCGGGACCGGCTGTGGCAAACCTTTTATAGCTTTTGTATTTCCAGCGCAAGCTTATTAATTTTGGCTCTTACCGCATTTAAATCAGTAATAAATTTTTCCTCTTCGCCTCCATCAATTCTTTTATTAAAAATAGCAAGCTCCTCTTTTCTTAACTGTACATACTCTAAAAGTTTTTCTACTTTCATTTTTTGGTTTGGTGCCACATCATATCCCTTCATCAGGTTTAACTTTTCTTCAGCCTGTTTCCACAATGGCAAACATTCACTTTCCATTTTGCTTTTTAGTTGAGCATCAGTTAAGGTAGTGTCGCTTAATGGGTCAACTGCTTTGTCTTCAATTTTTCCAATTTCTTCAAGGTCTTTAGTGTACTTTTCATTATCCGCATAACTAGTTCCTTTCAATTCATTTAAAATAGTGACTCTTTCTGCATCGCTCCCTTTATGATTGCTTAAATATCCTGCAGTAATACCAACAGTGGCAATTAAAATTAAGGGCAAAACCCATGCAGCCTTTTGCTCTTCTTTTTCTTTTTTTATGCTGATGGCATACAGGTATCCAATTACAAAACCGCTTATAAGGCCGCCCACATGAGCCGAATTATCAACGCCGCCTTTCATGCCATAAATTAAATTGTAAGCAACAAATATTCCTATGCTTTGCAATTGTGCTTTTCTTACTTTTTCAGGAATTAATTTGGTTGTAAGCAACGCTAAAAATAATCCATACAAACCAAATATTGCGCCTGATGCGCCTGCGCTGTTTACACCTTCTTTATGCCACCAAAGGCTTACCAGGCTTGCCAAAATACCCGTGCATAAGTAAGCAGCAATGTATTTTGTTTTACCCAACATTGGCTCCAGATAAACACCAACAATGTAAAGGCAATACATATTCATGGCGATATGTATTATTCCAAAATGAATAAAAATATTTGTT
>JBBQPX010000156.1:0-6892 GCA_038216775.1 Chitinophagales bacterium | reverse complement strand
GATTTTTTTTTGCAGATTTATTACCTTGTTCAAATATATTTTTTAGCGGGCAATAAAACAAATTATATTTAATAAGGTTCCTATCCCCTAAAATGGCACTTAGGTATCTTTTATCATTCATGCTTTCGTTAGAATGCTATTTTTTGCTTGGAAAAGCTGGAATACAGCAGATTTAAATGTCCTTTAAAAATTAAAACCTAATTCCTTACTTTTGCCGATATGTCAACAGCAAAGGCAGCCAATATTTTAGTGGAAAATCACATTCTTCCTTCGGAATTTTTAGACCGTGAAGTAAAAATTGATTTTTATTTTCCTCCTACTAACACAGACCCATCTAATCTTAGCCTTTTGTTAGTTAATGATGGGCAGGATTTGGTTAAGATGCAGTTTGAAAATATCCTCGACAATCTTTACACTGCAAAAGAAATAAACAACGTTTTTTGCGTAGGCATTCACTGCTCTGCAGACAGAAAAAATGAATACGGTACAGCAAAATATTTAGATTATAAAGGCCGTGGTGCTAAAGCTCCATTATATAGCCGTTTTATTTTTGAGGAATTAATACCTTTTATACGCACAACACTCCTCGTTTATTCTTTTAAAGAAAAGTGTTTTGCGGGTTTTTCTCTCGGAGGTTTATCAGCATTAGATTTAGTGTGGAATAATCCATTAGAGTTTAGTAAAGTTGGTATTTTCAGTGGTTCATTGTGGTGGCGGGATAAGGACCAAGATGATGAAGATTTTGACGAAGATGCAAACCGGATTATGCATAAACAGGTAAGCGAAACTGTAGGGTATTATCCGTGGCTAAAATTCTTTTTTGAGGTGGGTACTTTAGATGAAACAGCAGATAGAAACAATAACGGCATCATTGATGCCATTGACGATACCATTGGCTTTATTGATATTTTGGAAAACAAAGGCTACGATAGAAAAACAGATATAAAATACCTGGAATTAAGTGAGGGCAGGCATGATGTACCTACCTGGGCAAAGGCATTTCCTGTATTTTTAAAGTGGGGATGGGGGAATGAAAAATAGGCATTAGGCAATGGGCAATGTGCAATGTGCAATTTGAATAACACAAACGAAAGTTAAATGATGAACAGCAGCGATGCTGTTTTTTTGTACAATAAAAAGCGGCTGTCATAATTATGACAGCCGCTTTTTAGTATTGTGTATTTATCGGATTTAGAATATTAAACGTAACCCCAATTGTAAAGACCATGTACTTGAAGTAGAAGTACTTCTTATAAATGATTTGTCAACTAAAATTGGTGTAGTTGCACCTGTTGGTGTGTAAGTAGACATTTGATATCTTACTTCACCGGTAGTGGCATTTTTAGTTGCTCTTAAAGGAGTGTTAGATACATAAAAATCACGCAATCCCCAATCTTTATTTACGAGGTTAAGAAAGTTTTGGCAATCTGCACTAAACTGCAATGTTGCTCTTCTTGAACCGATATTAGTGAAAATATCCTGTAAAAATTTAAGATCAACTCTGTGGTAAAAAGGATATTTAGCACCGTTTCTTTCTGTTACACTTCCTTTTGATTTGTTCAGGTATTTATCCTGCGCAACAAATGCAAAGAATGCATCGCTTTGTTGTTGTGCAGTGTAGGTTACCGCACTTGCACCAGAACCTACTGTCTGCGGTGTAAATGTAATTTGAGAAGGATCTTTTGGAACGTATATCAAATCAGAACTGTTACCATCGTAGTTGATATCTGCTGTGTTAGAAAACCCTGCTGGAGCAGTACCACCACCAGAACCATAAATGTAGCTGTAGCGGCCTTGTTGAGCTCCTTCGTAGTAAAGAGAAATGGTAGTACCAATATGTTTAAAGAATTCCTTTCTGTAAGAGAAAGTACCCAAAATACGATGTGGTGTAGCAAATGAAGAATAAGATAATTCTTTAGTGTTTTGCGTACCAGATGTTGGGTTTCCACTCCAGGTAGAAGAGGCTGTAGAACCAGGGTTAGCAGTTACATCCATTGCTGCACTGAAAGTGTATGCCAATGAAGCGTAGAAACCTTTACTGAAAGATTTAGAAACCTGTGTTGTAAATGAGAAAGAACCACCGCCTTTATTGTTTTCTAAAACTATTGCATTTGCATAAGCTCCATACTTTCTGCGTGTAGCTGTAGAAGTGTTGGCAAAGCTTGGTCTTATTGATCCACCCAGGTTAACAGTGCCTGTTGGAGTTGATTCGTTAGCGTTACGCATAACTGTTCCGTTCAAATCTTTTGAATAAAGAATGTCCATATTCAATGTCCAGCTTTTTGCAAACTTTCTATCAAAACCAAAGTTTGTTCTCCAAACCTGTGGAAATTTATACTTTGGATCTATCAGCACAAAACCAGCTGTATTTGGTGTAGGAGCCGGTGCAGTAAACAATGAAGCCCACTGATCTGGATTTTGATTGAATGTTATTTGAGAAAGTTGCGTAGCATTAGCAACAACACTAACCTGCGACATACCGCTGTTAGATGGCATGTTGGTTAAATATACGAAAGGAATTCTGCCGGTAAAAATACCAGATCCTCCACGGATGATAAAGCTTTTGTCGCCATTTTTATCCCAACGTACATCAAACCTAGGAGCATAATATAAAGTGGCTTTTGGCCACATGCCGGTAGAGTAGTTGGTTGGTTGGCCCTTAGCATCAGGGAAAGTTAATGCAGTGATAGAAGGGTTTTCTAATGGCTGATCAACATAAACGGGTTTATCAACCCTTAAACCAAAGGTTAACTTCAATTTTGGCGTAATGTTGATTTCGTCCTGACCATAAAATCCAAGCTGACCTATTTTCATAGCTGCAGAATAAACTTCATCCTCGCCAGCTATTCTTGAATAAGTGTAAGAAAATCCAATTGGATGAGCACCTGGTGTCATGAACTCTGCAAGAGAACCAAATGCATAATAGCTTTGTTTTGCAGGCATAAATTTATTACCAACATACTGGTATTCATAAGAGCCACCAAGCGTTACTGTGTGCTTACCTTTATATATGGTGAAATTTTCAGTAATGTTATAAATATTATTGATTACATCGTTTGCATTTGAAAAGTTTTCCTGGCCGGCACTCATGTAATTTTGTTTTGCACCTCCTGCATAAGTAGCAGCAGTACCACTTTTGGTTGGGTCTCCCATAATATCGATAAATGGAAAAACGCCACCAGGTGTAGATCTTGTGGTTCTGATTTTAGTGCCTGTAGCAATCAGTTGATTTGAAAATTTACCTTTCCAGTTGCTGTTTAATTCAACCGCTCCAGACCTTACATCATCGTGAAAACCATACTGAGAATTTTGGAATGACATGGCATTTGATCCAAATCGTGAATTTGCTGTCCAAGTATTTGGTCCGCCACTACTTGCACCGTTAGGAACACTATTACTCATTAGTCTTTGATCATCACCAATCATTTGGCTGTATTTCAAAGTAAGTTTATGTACTGTATTAATATTCCAGTCAATTTTACCTAAGATTTTATAGTTTTTAATTTCTGCATTTGGTAAACCGTCATAACCACCCGTTGCATAACCGTATTGAGATCCCAGATAATCAGAAAACTTTTTCAGAGAATCTATTAATACACTTGACGTATTTCCACCGCCAGAACCACCTGTAGGCTTAAATGAAGTTAAAGGAGGAGCAACTCTGTTCTCTTTTTCTGCATTTATAAAGAAAAACAATTTGTTTTTAATAATTGGGCCACCAATGCTGGCACCGTAAATCTTACTTTTAGAATCTGGCTGGGTAGCTAATTTAATATCTCCAACCCTTGTTCCAATAAAAGACTGGTCTCTGTAGTAACCGTAAATAGTTCCTTTAAATTGATTAGTTCCACTTTTTGTAATTGAAGCGATATTTGCGCCAGTAAAATTTGACTGTCTAACGTCAGAAGGTGCAATATTTACACTTACTTCTTCAATAGCATCTAAAGAAATTGGCTGACTGTTACCGCCCGGTAATGGATCGGTACTTAAACCAAAGTTGTTATTAAGATTAGCACCATCAACTGTAAAGTTATTATACCTGCCATCTCTACCGGCAATAGAATTACCATTTGCCTGTGGAGTAAGGCGTGTAAAGTCAGTAATACTTCTTGTGATAGTTGGCAAAGTAGTAATTTGGCGTTGGCCTACGTTTGTAGATGCGCCTGTTTTTAAATTTGAAGCGGCTCTGCCTCCAGATACCACTACTTCAGTAAGGGTTTGGCTCGATTCTACCATGTTTAAGGTAACATTATAAGCATCGCCCAATGTTAGGTTAATGCCCTCTACATTTGCAACTTTAAGCCCAATTGAATTAACAGATAGTGTATAAGGACCGCCTGAACGTAAACCTGGCAACGTAAACGAGCCGGTTTTTGTAGAGATTGTCTCATATTTTGTACCTGATGGGGTATGGATAGCAGTAACGGTTGCACCAGAAACGACTTCTCCATTTGACTGCTTTAGCGAGCCCGTAATGCTACTGGTAGTAACCTGTGCAGTTAGAGCGAATGGGAAAACCAACAGTAAAGTCAGTAATCGTAGAATTTTTTTCATTCTCATATATGTTTGTTTTACGAGCGCAAAGAAACTAAATAAAAGCCGTATTCAGCTAACTTTTATTAACAATATTGTAACGATTTTATAAGTTCGTTTTTTATGCCTGTAATCAGGGTAATTTGTTAATGATAAATTAATCTGTAATTCCCCATAAATAAGGTTTTCGTTGAACAAAATGCAGAATAAACTTACTTCATAAAGTCGCTTTATATTTCAAAAAAATTAAAGGGTGTCATTGAATAAATCATGTATCATTTTAACAAATAAAATTTAATGATAATAACCGGATTAAAAACAACAATTTATAAGTCTTTATTGTTATGTAGTAGCTTATGCGATATATGTATAAACTTTTACCAAAACCGAAAATTGCCACACTTTAAATGTTGTTAACTTTGCACCCTAAAATTAATATATGTTAGATAGTATTGAAAGTGCCATAGCAGATATAAGAAATGGCAAGTTGATTATTGTTGTGGACGATGAAGATAGAGAAAATGAAGGCGATTTTTTGACTGCTGCGGAGAATGCCACTCCTGAAATTATTAATTTTATGAGTACACATGGCCGTGGGCTAATTTGTGCTGCAATCACCGAAGAACGTTGCCAGCAGCTGAACCTGCAGCCAATGGTTACTGATAATACATCATTACACGAAACCGCTTTTACTGTTAGTGTAGATTTGCTTGGGCAGGGCTGTACAACGGGAATTTCGGCCCACGACAGGTCTAAAACAGTGCAGGCACTTATCGACCCAAATACAAAACCAGAAGATTTAGGACGACCGGGGCATATATTTCCGCTGAAAGCGAAAAAAGGCGGTGTTTTACGCCGTTCTGGCCATACAGAGGCTACCATTGATATGTCAGTTTTAGCGGGTTTTAAACCAGCAGGCGTATTAGTTGAAATTATGAATGAAGATGGCAGCATGGCACGCCTGCCTCAGCTTAAAGAAATTGCAAAAAGATTTGATTTGAAGCTTATTTCAATAAAAGATTTAATTGAATATCTTTTAGCGAAACAAACGCTTATTAAAGAGCAGGTGCGTGTAAAAATGCCTACCAAGTTTGGTACTTTTGAACTGATTGCCTACGAGCAATTAAACACTGGCGAAATTCACATGGCGCTTAAAAAAGGCGACTGGGAAAAAGATGAACCGGTTTTGGTGAGAGTGCATAGCAGTTGCATGACGGGTGATATTTTGAGCTCACTTAGGTGCGATTGCGGCGACCAGTTACATGATGCCATGCAAATGGTAGAAAAGGAAGGCAAAGGCGTTGTACTGTATATGAATCAGGAAGGGCGAGGTATTGGTCTGCTAAATAAACTAAAAGCTTATAAACTGCAGGAGCAAGGTATGGATACCGTGGAGGCTAATCTTGAACTTGGTTTTGCAATGGACGAGAGAGATTATGGTGTGGGTGCGCAAATTCTGCGTGAACTTGGCATTAGTAAAATGAAGTTAATGACTAATAATCCACGTAAACGTGCAGGCTTACTTGGATATGGTTTGGAGGTTGTTGAGAGCGTTAAGATTGAAATAGCGTCTAACCCGCACAACGAAAAATATTTACAGACTAAAAGAGATAAACTTGGGCACGATATTTTGAATGGGTTGATTGATTCGTAGGAACACGCCTCGTGGCATGTTCAAAAAGAATTCGCCACAAGGCGAATTCCTAATTCAATTGCACTGCAGGCAACCTATAAGACAGTCCATCATACACAAACAATTCATCAATTTCAATTGTCCAGTATTTATATAAGGGAGATTTGCTCAAATATTCTTCTACTTCAATTTTGCTGTTTGCGTTAATTATCATCCAGCTTTTTTGGCTTTCCATACTAACGGTATAATAATCACAAATGTTTTTTTCAATAAGACTGTTTATGTAAACCCTGTGCGGTGGCACAAACGTCATAAAATTATCATCCATATCAAAATGCACCGTAACCTGGTATTTATTGAGATGTGCGGCCGCAGGCCACTGTGGGCCGTTTATATTTTCCATTCTATAATTTTGTTCTGCCACGCTTCATTAAAAGGGGCTGTAATTTTAATGTAATTATCGGTATAGCCCTCCATCATACCTGTTTTGTTTTTTGTTTCAAACAATACCTTTCTTGTTTCGCCAATATGCGCATTAGTAAAGTATTGCATTTTTTGATAACTAAGGTTTCTTAACCTTTTATTACGCTCGTGCCTTATGCTGATTGGCACAACAGGCTTCATATCTGCTGCCAGCGTATTTGTTCTTTCAGAATAGGTAAACACGTGCAGGTACGATATATCCAATTGATGCAGAAAATTAAATGTTTCCATAAAATCTTCTTC
>JBBQPX010000155.1:0-6912 GCA_038216775.1 Chitinophagales bacterium | reverse complement strand
TGGCGTTTTGAATTAAGGCTTCACTTTCAGTATCAACTGAAGATGTGGCTTCATCCAAAATAAGAATGGCCGGATTGTATAACAATGCCCGTACAAATGATAGTAATTGTCGTTGCCCCAATGATAGCGTTGCGCCTCTTTCCATTACATTATAGTTATAATTTCCCGGAAGCTGCATGATGAAATGATGAATGCCAATCATTTTTGCCGCATTTACTACATCTTCATGTTTTATGGCAGGGTTGCGAAGGGTAACATTATCTTTTACCGAACCGCTGAATAAAAATACATCCTGCAGCACCACGGCAATTTTTGACCGTAAATCATCGAGGTGAAAATCCTCTATATTAATATCATCGATTTTAATATGCCCCTTATTTACCTGGTAAAGACGGTTTAGTAAGCTGATGATGGATGTTTTGCCACTACCCGTGTGTCCAACGATTGCCAAAGTTTCGCCGGCGTCAAGCGTAAAGTCAATATTCTTTAATACATACTGATCATTAAGGTAAGCAAACCAAACCTTCTCAAACTCTACCTTGCCTTTTAAATTTTCGGTGCTTGTATTGCCTTCGTTCATCGTCGTGTCTTTATTATCCAACACTTTAAAAACACGTTCGCTGGCAATCATGCCCATCTGCAATACGTTGAATTTATCTGCAATAACCCGCAGCGGACGAAACAGCAAATTGAGGCAAAGTATAAATGCGGTAATTATACCTGCAACTTTATCTGCCTGATCAGTTTGCACAACATCTTTTGCGGCCCACCAAACCAGCAGACCTGTAGATAATGCCATAACCAATTCCACAATGGGGAAGAAAACGGAATAAGCAAAAATGGCTTTTACATTGGCGTTGCGATGTTCTTTATTAATACGGTTGAATTTATTGAATTCTCTTTTTTCTGCCGCAAAAGCTTGTATAACGGCCATGCCGGTAATATGTTCCTGCACAAAGGCATTAAGACTGGAAACCGCATTACGCACTCTTATAAAAGATTTGTTTACCGTTTCTTTAAAATAATAGGTGGCAACTATAAGAAATGGGAAGGGTGCAAGGCATACCAATGTTAATTGCCAGCTTACTGAAAACATATAAGCAAGCACAGAAAAAATAGCGAGCAAATCTGCAATGATTGGTATTAAGCCATCGCTGAAAATATCGTTAATGGATTCAATGTCGTTTATTGTTCTGGTGGTGAGTGTGCCGATGGGCGTTTTATCGTATTGGGATAAATTGAGGTGCAGTATTTTATTGTAAGTGCTTACCCGCATATCTCTTACTACACTTTGCCCAAGCGATGCGGTAAGAAAAGTGAAGAAAAAACGAAAGCCAGTTTCCAACAACAGTAAAATAATCTGCAGAATGGTTATCTCAATAATAAAACCTCCCGGGCCGTTTACAAAATGTGATGCGGCATTATTTTTAATGCCATCATTAATAGTAAGCTGAATTAAATATGGGCGAACGGGAGCAATTACTGCCAGAACTAAGGCAAGCATTAAAGAACCGTAAAATTTATTTTTGTAGGGAGCCGCAAAATGAAAAACCCTGCGCAACAATGAAAAATCGAATATTTTTCTTTTTGCTTTTGCACTATCACTCATATTGCAAAGATAAGAGGGTTTTTGGTTTGGGGTTTTTAGTTTAGGGTTTAAATTAGCTAAGTTTATTAAGTTGCATGTAGGTTAAACAAAACTGTATTACCCCTAATTCCGCATCCCCAATTCCCTAATCCTAATTCTCCTGTGCCATATTATTGTATCCCTTTAGAAAAATAGCACCCAGGTTTTTGTATGGCGGCACATAGTCATCCCAGCTATCCCTAATAGTTGAAGATTCGGTGGAGAATTGCTTAGTAAGGTTCGTCCACATATCTTTCCATACCAGTTTACTACCCGATTCAAAAGTTTGATTGAGGTAATTTAATATAGGCCTGTTTATATCGCCTGCGCCAATTTCTTTAGTAGAAATTATATTCGCATCAGGATTTTCATCAATTATTGCATTAAGATTTTTAAAACCACCGCAGGAGCCAAGTACTACAATTTTTGCATCGCCCCCCATTCGCTTTATGGTACGTGGTAGCCAATAGCTGTGCCCACGGTGCACTACAACCGATGGCACCATGTCGTTTTGGTATAAATATTCGTTTAAATGAACCTGTGCACTATCATCCAGATTTGCATCGTTATCAAGTGGACGGTTTGCAAAAATATAAACATTACCTTTTCTAGATCTTATATCGTACCACTCGGTTTTTGGCGTAATTATCCATTCTCTTGAAGAAAAAGAATTTATAAACTGCGGAAAAAACGTTTTGCCATCTTTATCGCCATACCAATAAACCTGCTGTATAATTCTGCCGCTATCATCCCGCATATCCTTGTTTTCAATTTCGTAAATTGAAGGAATACCCAATACATTTGTAAGGTCTATTTTATTATCCGGATCTGCCGATAAAAAAATTGTTTTTAGCAAACCGTAAATTGTTTTGCCCCTGGTATTGTTTTTTGCAATGCAGTCTTTTTCGTTTTTTACAACATAGCTAAGTATGGAATTTAGTAATTTTTTATCGGTGATGCTGCTGTAGGAATCGGCTACGTCAATCGCATCTTCAAGATTACCGGTATTATCCAGATTGGCCACAAAGCCCCGCATTAAAGTTTCGGCATTAACGGCGGGCATATAGCCTAAAAAATCATCCAGTTTATTAAAATTGGCAAGCATTTTTATAAACTTTTTAAAAAAGTCAAAATGCACATTTAGTAAAAGAGAATCTGTTTGCGCGGCTTTACCCAGCCTTTCAATAAGCCGTGTGTAAGTGTGTTTAAAACTGGAGGTATAAATGTCGTTTTCACTCATCACCATCATGTAGTATAAATCAACCGATGATAAGGAATCTATTGCCTTCATGCGGATGTTGATATTACTTAAATCATGTAAAGCATTTATTGGAGTAACAAAATGCTGAATAGCTTTTGCCTGCAACATTTCCCTTAATCCATTGGGGCCAAACATAGCAATGGGTGTGTCTTTTGCAGGCGAGTTTATCCGTTTGGAGTATTCAATTTCTGTATTAACTAATAATTTAAAATAGCCCACGCTATCGTACCCCACACCATTTTCGCCTACATATTTTTTTATGCTTTCAACAGTTTTATGTCCTTTAAGTAAATCATCTAAAAAAGGGAAATACAAAAGTGCATTGGGTGTTTTACTTAATTCCACAACGGCCTTTACAACAGGATCGGTATTGCGGTGTATCATTTTACCCAGTTTCGAGTCTGGCGCCTGAGCAACATTGTAAATACCAGTAGGGTTATATCTACAACTTTCTACAATTAGTGAATCAGCAAAAGGCTCGTTTAGGTATGGGGTAATTGTTTGTAATATTTTATCGGGATTAAGTTTGCAGTACTTTATATAAACCCTTTTTTTGCTTTCTGCATAACCTTTGTTTTCAGTGAAAATTTCAGTTAATATTTTTGCAACAGGATAAGGTGCGTTTTCAATTTGCAATGTCATATCAACATCGTCAGTTGTTTCCTTCATTACTGTTTCAAATACTTGAAACAACTGCTTTGTGCTGGCTACATTAAATTCTTTTGTGCGGATACCATACCTGTAATTTTTTAATAGGTTTTCTATATAGCTTAGATTACGAACTTTTTGATTGTTGGTGGCAAGTTTCTCATTAAGTTCTACAGATTCCCGAAAGGCATAAATTTTACTAAAAATAAGATCTGTAACCAGGTCATTGATTTGTGCATTTGCACTAAGTTTTATCAAGCCGTCCTGCTTTCCATCTAACCTGTCTAATAATATTTGTTCATTAACAATTTTATCATGAAAAAGCTGCCTGTTTATTGGTACAATAATGGAATCTTGAGCGGCAAAAACCGGGGAAATAGCGATAAATAAAAAAAAACAAAATAAATATCTTTTCATAGTCTTTTTGAGTACTTAGTCATAAAATTAACACACGTTGCCCATATGTATCGTTTTAAAGATGAAATTTATTGTTAATAAGCCCTTTTTTCACTTAACAATTTGATAATGCGAAACAGTTTGAGAACTATGCCACTCATAAAAGGTAAAGACTATTTTTGCACAGTATGAGCACAATCAATTCTGTTAAAAAAATTCTAATTGCTGATGATGAACCTGATATACTGGAAATCATCCAATACAATCTGCAGAATGAGGGCTACGAAGTAGCAACTGCTAAAAATGGTAACGAAGCCATTGACAAGGCAAAAAGCTTTAATCCCGATTTAATAATATTGGATATAATGATGCCGGGTAAAAACGGCATTGAGGTATGCAATATTCTTCGCACCCAGCCTGCCTTTAACGATACGCTGATAATTTTTTTAACGGCTTTGAGTGACGAAGGCACCGAAGTGAAAGGATTAGAAACTGGCGCAGATGATTTTATTACTAAACCTGTAAGTCCGAAAGTTTTGGTAAGTAAGGTGAACGCTTTATTCAGGCGATTAAATAAAGAAGAATCGGGGGTTTTACAAATTGGCGATTTAATAATAGACCGGGAAAAGTATATTGTAAATTATCAGAACAGAGATATAATTCTTGCCCGTAAGGAATTTGAACTGCTTGCTTTGCTTGCCGGTAAACCGGGAAAAGTTTTTCTACGAAACGAAATATTAAATCAGGTTTGGGGTACAGAAGTTATAGTTGGCGACAGAACCATTGATGTTCATATTCGTAAAATACGCCAAAAATTAGACCTCGATTGTATTACGACTGTTAAAGGTGTTGGGTATAAGTTTGATTTGTAGCCCCCATCCCCTGAAGGGGAGTTTTCGATATTTGTGATTAAAAGATACCTTCGCTTATAACTTATCATTACAGCACTGGGTATGCCGACATCAAAAAATTTTTCTCCGCAGCAATTATCTGCACTAACAGCATTGGGTTTATCAATACCAATTGCGTTGGGTATTTTTGTTTTTAAACCAGTTTGGTGGATAGCCCTTTTATCCTTCGTAGTAATTTTTCTTGGCTCGTACGGTTTGATAGTGTATACGCTGCAGACTTTTATCTACCGTAAAATAAAATTGATTTACAAACTTATTTATCAAACGAAAGCCAGCAAAAAAGAAGAATTTTATTACAAAAATATTTTACCTCAAAAAAGTATTGATGAGGTAAGAAAAGATGTGGAAACCTGGGCAGAACAACGTAAAGCTGAAATTGAAGTACTGAAGCAAAATGAGGTTTATCGCAAAGAGTTTTTGCAAAACCTTAGCCATGAAATTAAGACACCCATTTTTGCCATACAAGGCTATGTGGATACGCTGCTTAATGGTGCATTGGAAAAGCCTGAAGTAAATAAGAAGTTTCTGCAAAGTACCTCCCGAAATATTGACAGGCTGGTAAACCTTGTGGACGATTTGGATGCTATTTCAAAATTAGAAAGTGGACAGCAGCATTTGATAAAAGATACATTTATTGTACAGGAGCTTTTAAAAGAAGTTTACGAAACATTATCTTTTAAGGCTGATGAGAAACAAATAAAATGTATAATTAAAAAGGGTTGCGAACAGCCGTTAACAGTTTATGCTGATAAAGAAAAAATAAGACAGGTGCTGATAAATCTGGTTGATAATGCCATTAAATATGGCAAACAGTTTGGTACTATTGAAGCGAGTTTTTATAAGGTTGATGGAGCACGCATACTAATTGAAATAAGCGATGATGGCTCTGGTATTTCTGAAGAACATTTACTGCGCATTTTTGAAAGATTCTATCGTACAGATATGGCACGCAGCCGCAAAGTTGGGGGCAGTGGTTTAGGTTTGGCTATTTGTAAACATATTATTGAAGCGCACGGGCAAAATATTCACGTGCGTAGTAAAATTGATGTTGGCAGTACGTTTGGATTTACGTTGCAGAGCAAGAAAGAATAAAACAGAAACCAAATCTGAATGGAATAGCTATTTTAAAATTTCCTCTGTGTCCACATCATTTTCCTCTTCCTTTGATTTATGATAATCTTCGTTCAGTTGGTGCTCAAATTCCTTTTCATCTTTTTGATTGCGTACCACTAAAAACACAACCAAGGCTATCAGAACAATTCCTACTATTAGTAATATGGTATAGTTCATATTCGATTATTTCTTTAAAACTAATTTAATTGAACAAGTTTGTGTATTAATTTTTTGTTACCGATACAAATCTGCATTCGTTGTTAAGTATTTGGCGCATTGGAAAGACTTAACATTGGAAAAACAATTCTTATATTAAATTTGTGTTACTAAATTATTAACAGTTAATAAACAATGATATGCTCAAAACGAAATCAGCAACAAAGAAAAAGAATATGATTGTTAGTGAAATAATACAGGTTTTAACTACTGCCTTGCCCGGCCTGAAAGATAAATTAGGTGATAAGAAATTTGAAAAGCGGGTAAAAAAAGCTGCCAAATTACTGGCAAGTGGTGTAAAGCCGATTTCTGCTAACAAGGTACCTGCTAAAAAGAAAATAGTGAAAAAAGCTGCGAAAAGAGTAAATACAGCAACTCCATTAAAAAAAGCTGTCGTTAAGAAGTAATATTTTTTAAAGATGTAATGTTCGAACTAATTTCATGGGAAATAATACCTACATCTAGCTGTATTGTGCAAATTGAGTAGGATTATTTTGCTCTGGAATAGTGATAGACCACAGATCCGCTTTTATCAATCAAACTCAAAAATAAAGAATCTCCTTTTATGCGTAGATCTGCAAAACCCGCAAGGCTTTCTGCAAATTTTGTTTTATTAAACTTTGGATTATCTTTTACCTCCGACCCGCCACCGGAAACAACATAGTCTGTATAACTATTTTCGGGGTGATTGTGCTGCATGTTGTGATCATGACCGCATATATAAGCCTGAACTTTGTATT
>JBBQPX010000154.1:0-6927 GCA_038216775.1 Chitinophagales bacterium | reverse complement strand
AATCACTTCAGCCTTTACGCTACGCTCCATATCTGTAACCTCTTCCGGCCTTTCATCTACCAGCACAATCATCAGATAACAATCCGGATGATTTTCTGCAATAGCATTCGCCAATTCCTTTAGCAGCATGGTTTTACCCGTTTTTGGCTGGGCAACAATAAGTCCACGTTGTCCTTTACCAATTGGCGTAAACAAATCCATTATACGAGTGCTGTAGTTATCAGACCTTGTGGTAAGGTTTAATTTTTCGAAAGGGAATAACGGTGTTAAATAATCAAACGGCACACGGTCTCTCACTTCTTCCGGGCTTTTACCATTGATGGTTTCAACCTTAAGCAGTGCAAAATATTTTTCTCCTTCTTTTGGCGGACGAACACTGCCATAAACCGTATCGCCAGTTTTTAAACCAAATAGTTTTATCTGGCTTGGGGATACGTAAATATCATCTGGCGATGATAAATAATTATAGTCGCTGCTTCTTAAAAAGCCGTAACCATCTGCCATCATTTCCAAAACACCTTCACCTAAAATAACACCGTCAAATTCAATGTTAAAAACAGGTTGTTGTCTTGTTTGATTATATTGTTTTGCAGGAGCCTGCGTTCTTTCCTCTTCTTCTAAATCAACTTCAGCTTCCTGCTCATTTTCCAGCTCATCTTTTTCAGCAAGCATTTGTGCAATAGCAGCAGGTATAGTGCTTTCCTGGTCGGTTAGTGGTTGTAAATCTTCTTCTGCAACCTCTTCTTCTTCAACCTGTTTTTTGGAAGGTTTCTTTTCCGCCTCGGTTTTTTTAGGTTTTACAGCAGCAACTGGCGCTGGTGCACTTTCCTTTTCTGCAACCTCTGCAGGCTTCGCTATCCGCTTCCGTTTTGGCTTTTCGCCCTCTGGCTTTTTTTCGGTACTCATAATTGATTGGGTTTCCAGAATCTTATCTACAAGTTCCTGGCGATTAAGTTTTTTTGCGTTGGAGATGTCATATTGCTCGGCAATGTCTTGCAACTCTGGAACGAGCAGGTCGTTCAGTTGTGAAATATCGTACATAAAAAATTGAAAATGATGTTCTTCAAAAATCCCGTCTTAAATCTGAAAATTGTGTTGAGAATTTATATTGATGGATTTAAATCGCTGATAAAGTCTATGCTTGAAAGTTTCTCCTTAGCACGATTCAGTGGCAATATTACGTTGTTTTTTTAAAAAAACGTAATTTTTTTGTGCTTATGGTCATTTTAACCTTGATTTCACAATGGCAGCGACAGTCTATCCCGATTTTTTCTGGACTCCGTTCAAAAGTGTTAATTCTCTTGGGGTTTAATTGTGTTTTGTTTCGATATCTTCACAATTAACATGATACAAAATAATCCACAGTTATTAATTCTAAATACTAGGCAAATATGTAAATACGTTGGCGGAGTTTATTTGTTAGCCACAGCGTGGCGACATTTTGGTAGAAAATATATTAATGATTGATTTTAGCCCCAGCGGGGCGGCATTTTTTAAAATATCGCCCCGCTGGGGCTTTTGAAATTTTGGAATACACTTTTTACTACCAAAATTCCGGCTCTACGAGCCTTAAAATACCAAATAAAATAACTCCGCCAAAAGGTGAACTTAACTATTTTTTACTCAAAGCTTTATTGGTTGCCCTTCTTGTTAACCTTATAGTATATTTGCAGTCCTTAAAAACAGAATATGTTCAACAAAAGAATAAAAATTAAAGAGCTGTTGGCAAGCGACAATGCCAACTATCAGGCAACAGTAATGGGTTGGGTACGTACCTTTCGCAATACGCAGTTTATAGCGTTAAACGATGGCAGCACAAATAGTAACCTGCAGGTGGTTGTTACGCTGGGCGAATTTGACGACGCTGTTTTAAAACGCATTACAACGGGTGCTTGTATTAAAGCAATTGGCGAAGTAATTCCTTCTTTAGGCAAGGGGCAAAAAGTGGAATTAAAAGCAACTTCCCTAGAAATACTTGGCGATAGCGATGCAGAAACATTTCCTATGCAGCCCAAAAAACACAGCCTGGAATTTTTAAGGGAAAATGCACACATGCGTTTTAGAACAAACACTTTTGGTGCAGTTTTTCGGGTGCGTCATGCACTCGCTTTTGCCATTCATAAGTTTTTTAATGATAAGGGATTTTTATATTTACACACGCCCATCATTACAGCAAGCGATGCAGAAGGTGCTGGCGAAATGTTTAAAGTAACCAATTTGCCTTTAGATGGAACAGCAGCAAAAAATGAAGATGGCAGCATAAACTTTAAGGAAGATTTTTTCGGTCGCAGCACAAACCTTACAGTAAGTGGACAATTAGAAGGGGAGCTTGCGGCAATGGCTTTTAGTGATATTTATACTTTTGGACCAACTTTTCGTGCAGAGAACAGTAACACTACAAGGCACCTAGCAGAGTTCTGGATGATTGAACCCGAAGTTGCATTTAACGATCTGGAAGATAACATGAACCTTGCGGAAGAATTCATCAAGTATGTAATTAAATATGCGGTTGATAATAACAAAGAAGATTTAGAATTTTTAGAGCAACGCCTTGCAGAGGAAGAAAAACAAAAACCTCAAATTGAAAGAAGCGAAATGACGTTGCTTGAAAAATTAGCCTTTGTTGTTGATAACGATTTTGAAAGGTTAACTTATACTGAAGCAATTGAAATTTTAAAAGAAAGTAATCATAACAAGAAAAAGAAATTTCAATATTTAATTGAAGGTTGGGGAACTGATTTGCAGAGTGAGCATGAAAGATACCTGGTTGAAAAACATTTTAAAAAACCGGTAATACTTACTGATTATCCAAAGGAGATAAAGAGTTTTTACATGCGCCAGAACGATGATGGAAAAACAGTAGCTGCTATGGATATTCTAGCACCGGGTATTGGCGAAATCGTAGGTGGCAGTCAGCGTGAGGAGCGTATGGATAAACTTACCCAACGCATGGAAGAGATGCATATCCCTACAGAGGAACTTTGGTGGTATTTAGATACCAGAAAATTTGGAAGTTGCCCCCATGCGGGCTTTGGACTTGGTTTTGAGCGTTTGGTGCAGTTTGTCACAGGCATGGGAAACATCAGGGACGTAATTCCTTTTCCGAGGTATCCGAAGAGTGCGGAGTTTTAATCGCAGATTGTTATGATTTAAAAATATTTCGCAGATAAGCGATATTAAAAACCGGAGTTGAAAGCTTCGGTTTTTTTGTTGATGGCAGCCAAAAGTATTTTACTGCTTATAGTACGGTAGAAATAAATTTAGTATTGTGACATTGAAAACAAATCAAAACACAAATCCAGTTCAATTAGAGTTAGCTTCTTTAATAGAGCTGAAGAAAAATTATTCTACCCAAGAAACTTATGTTGCAATATAAACGCGACAGCTCCTGCAAAATATCCTATCAGCGCAAGCCATGATACTTTTTTTAAGTACCAGAAAAATTCAATCTTTTCAATGCCCATAGCCGCTACCCCTGCAGCCGAACCAATTATTAATGCGCTGCCGCCAGTACCGGCGCAATACGCTAAAAACTCCCAGAAAAAATGACCGGTAGGAAACTCGGTCAAGGGGTACATTCCCTGCGCAGCAGCAACAAGCGGCACATTATCTACAATGGCAGATAGTAAACCAATACTCATGGTTATAACAGTGATGTTACCAATTTTTTCTGTCATGGCGGTGGCAAGGCTGGTTAAAACACCTGTTGCCTGCAGTGCACCAATGCTTAATAAAATACCCAGAAAGAAAAGCACACTTGGTGTATCAATTTTTTGCAGTGCACGGCTTACTGATAATAAGCCTTTATCTCTTTCGCTTCTTCGTTTATGTATAAGTTCCGTGATAATCCACATTACCCCAAGCCCGAATAAAATACCCATATAAGGTGGCAGGTGTGTTATTGTTTTAAAAACCGGCACAAACAGCAGGCTTAAAATACCTATGCCAAAAACCAGGTTTCTTTTAGATGCACTTGTATTAAAATCCGCATCTTCTTCTACAACTTCAGCAGGCGGTTTTATATTACCTTTCATTCGCCAGCTTATTAATGCAGCAGGAATTATCATGCTTACCAGGCTTGGCAAAATAGTTTGTAATATTATAGAGTATGCCGTTATTTGCCCGCCAATCCAAAGCATTGTGGTAGTAACATCCCCAATGGGGCTCCAGGCGCCACCAGCATTTGCAGATATAACTACCAATGCGGCAAACATTAAACGTTCTTCTTTATCAGGAATTATTTTGCGCAGCAGCGAAACCAAAACTATAGTGGTTGTAAGATTATCTAATGCGGCGGATAAAAAGAAAGTAATAAATGCAATCATCCACACCAGTTTCTTTTTGTCGGTAGTTTTTATGCGGCTTGTAATCAGGTAAAAACCATCATGGGCATCAATCAACTCCACAATCGTCATGGCACCCATTAAAAAAAATAGTATGCCAGATACTTCGCCTAAATGGCCTGTAAGGTATTCTGCAGCACCATGCCCATCAACAGAAAACAGCGCATAAACCGACCAGCAAAGTGCCGCAGTAACTAATGCCGTGGCGGCTTTGTTAATTTTAAGCGCATCTTCCAAAGCAATGGCTGCATAGCCCAAAATAAAAATAATACATATTGCAATTGTCATAATGTTATTAGATTTTACTTATTCTTTTTCGCTGGTTTTATCCGCTATTTCCAAAGTAAGTAATTCTATACAAAGATGCCAGCAATTTTTTTATTTGTGTGTTCGCTTTAGATTAATGCACAAAATCTGTCAACAAAAAGCCCCGGAAAATTTCCGGGGCTTTTTGTTGTAACTAACTTGTAAACCTATAAATACTGTGCAGGTCTTTTGTTCCCCTGCAGGTTACGTCCAGATCTTTTATAATACCATCGTGAATACCATACACCCAGCCATGTACATGCAAAGGTTGCTTGTTCTTCCAGGCACTTTGCACTATGGAGGTTTTTCCTAAATCCAAAACCTGTTCCATTACATTTACTTCTACAAATCTGTCGGCTCTTTCTTTTTTATCTTTTATAGCGTCCAGTTCTTCGTGGTGCATTCTGTACACATCTTTTATATGGCGCAGCCAATTATCAATAAGGCCATACTCCTTATTACCCATAGCAGCCATTACGCCGCCACATCCATAGTGGCCACACACAATGATGTGTTTTACCTTTAAAACTTCAACTGCATAGGATAACACACTCAATAAATTCATGTCGCTATGTACTACCATGTTGGCAATGTTACGGTGTACAAACATTTCGCCAGGTTTGGTTCCTGTAATTTCATTTGCAGGTACGCGGCTGTCGCTGCAGCCTATCCATAAATACTCTGGTGCTTGTCCTTTTGCAAGGTCTTTAAAAAATCCAGGGTCCAGGTTTAATTGTTCTGCAACCCATTTTTTGTTATTCTGCAATAATTTTTTATACGCTTTTTCCATATTGTTTTTTATTTTTTAGTGAACTGATTGTACGTTATGCAAATTTTCAATTTTATATATTTCTTTAAACCCTTCGAGTGTGCAGGTTATATTCTTAACCGGAGCTTTAATGTATTTAAATTCCTTTATTAATTCGAGCACATCAAAATCAATATACTCCGTTGTAGATGCATCTATAACTACGCTTGAATTTTCCGGCAAATGGTCAAGTGTTTCCCTTATACTGGCCTTGTTTAAAAAAGAAACCTCTTCCGAAAGTTTTATTTTAATAACGTCTCCTGCATGATGTTTATCCCTGTGAAAAAAGTAAGAGTTTTTTAAATTGCCGTGCAGGATGGCACCCATTGCCGCAATCAAACCCGCAATTACGCCTAACAATAAGCCTTCTCCTTTTATTGGTGCATATATGCCGAACAAGTCAATAGCAAGTATTACCATAACCGTAACAAAAAACGGAATGTACTGGTATTTACCGTTTTTAATAACGTTTACAAAAACCTTGAGGTTACAAAGCTTGTAGCCAACTAAAATTAAAATAGCAGCTAAAGCAGACAGCGGTATTTTATTAAGCAATGGCGCAATAAATATTACACACACCAACAGCAAAACACCGTGCAAAATTGCGGAGGTTTTTGACTTAGCACCAGAGTTAACATTTGCGCTGCTCCTTACAATTACACTGGTAACTGGCAAGCCGCCTATCAACCCCGCAATACCATTGCCTATACCTTGTGCTAAAAGCTCACGATTAGTATTGGTCACATTTCGTTCGGGGTCAATATTATCAATGGCTTCAATGCTAAGTAGTGTTTCAAGCGATGCTATAATTGCTATCATAAAACCTGTTATTATTACTTCCTTATTTAAAAAGCCATTAAAATCGGGCAGTGTAAAAAAGCCCAGAAATTCCGAAGCTGTTTGTGCTGCCTTAATTTTTACTAAATGGTCGTCACCAACAAGGAACGAGCTTTCTGCAGCACGCAAAACTTCATTAAGCAACACTGCAACGATAACCGCAACCAAAGCCCCTGGTATAAATTTTACCCTCTTTTTTATAAATGGTTTATCCCAAACAACCATTATAACAATTGAAATAATGCAGATAAGAAAAACGCCAATATCTATATGATTAAGCGGTTGTAGCAATTCGTGCATGTCTTCGCTGCCGTACGGCATAAGTTCAGTAAAGTTTCCTTTTTCATCTTTATCATATCCAAATGCGTGCGGAATTTGCTTGGCAATAATTAAAATACCAATGCTGGTAAGCATTCCTTTTATTACGCTCGATGGAAAATAATTTGCAATTCCACCAAGACGCAAAAAACTCATCAGCACTTGTAAAATGCCGGCGATAACAACTGCACAGAGAAAAAGCCTGAAATCGCCAATATTGGTAATGGCAGCAAGCACAAGTGCCGCCAAGCCTGCTGCTGGACCGCTTACACTTAGTTTTGAACCGCTCAAAAGGCCGATAACTATACCGCCAAC
>JBBQPX010000153.1:0-6960 GCA_038216775.1 Chitinophagales bacterium | reverse complement strand
AAAAATAAGGTAGTAAGTATAAAATCGAACTTTACCGTATTGCTTGCCGACCACAATATTACCATCCCAAACCTGGTACACGAAAAACTTGCATCAGAAATAAAAGTAGAAGTAAAAGCAGAGTTAATTGAGAAATAATCCGATTATAACAAGGCATTTTACTGGCACCATTACAGCCATCATCATTTCATGTATCACCATGCTGCAAGGCTATGCGCAGGATTTGGGTTACAAAAATTTTAAACTGATTGATGACAACGAGACCTTCAAAATAAACACCCTTTTTAAAACAGCAGACGGTTATATTTACGCAGGCACCACCAATGGTTTGTATAGTTTTGATGGTATTGGTTTTAAAAAAATAAAGTTTGAAAAAGCAAATGTAAAAGATACAGTCACCGCAATTTTTCAAGATAATACAAAACAAATATGGGTTGGTTTTAAAAGCGGACGTTTGGCGAAAAAGATAAATGGAGTGCTGCAATATTTTAAGCCGGAAGAAGGTACGCCGGTAGTTGCCATCACATCATTTATACAGGATAAACACAACAACATTTGGTTTGCAACAAATGGCGAAGGTGTTTATTATTTCAATAACAAACACCTGTACCTTGTAAACACCGAAAATGGGTTAAGCGATTTGCATGTGCATACATTAGCACTAACAGCAAATGGAGATGTTTTAGCAGCAACCGACCAAGGCATCAATATTTGCACTTTAGTAAATAATAAAGTACAAGTAAAAGTTATCGGACCAAAAAATGGTTTGCCAGATTATTATGTAACTGCCATTGAGCCAGCGGGCAATGATACTTACTGGATTGGCATGCAGGAAAAAGGTTTCTGTTTATACAATCACAAAAAAGGGGAAATAACGCTTTCGCCTGCAAATAATAATTGGGCCTATGGCCAGATAAACAACCTGCTTATTTCGCAAAAAAGTTTGTGGGTAGCTACTGAAGAATACGGTTTGCTAAGTCAGGCAGAGTTTAATAAGCCGGTTACAGAGTTTAAAATCACCAACAGCCAACAAAAGAAAATACAAAATCTTTTGCAAGATAATGAAGGCAATATCTGGATGACAACAGCAACCGAATTAGTAAGTATTGCTGGTAATAAATTGAAAACATTACCTTTTGTGTATTCTCCAGAAGTTTTTGAGTCTATTCATGCAACGCTTTCCGATTATGAAAATAATTACTGGGTAAGTAGCAATGCTGGTTTAATAAAATATAGTTTCGCCAACGTTAGCTACGCAGAAAAAAAATACAGTTTCAATAACCTCAACAGTAAAACAGATATTACCGGTTTATACCAGGATATAAATCACAACATCTGGATTGGCACCATGGGTAGAGGAATTTTAATACTCAATCCGCAAACAGGGCAGTATAGAAATTTATCCGAAAATCCACTTTTAAAAAATGCCAGTATTCTTTCAATAACCGGCCGTGGCAATACTGTTTGTGCTGGCGGGCTTGAAGGTGTTGCTATGATTTTTAACATCGATGAAAAAAATAAAAATATTCAGGAAAAATATAGCTTCACCAATTACAACGACATCGAAAATGTTGGCAATAATTATATCTACAGCATATTTACAGATTCCCGTGGTAGAATATGGTTTGGTACCGATGGTAAAGGAATTACGGTTTTAGAAAATGGGGACCTCGTCAATTACAACAAAGACAATGGTTTAAAAGACGACCATATTTATTCCTTTACAGAAGATGCAAAAGGCAATATTTGGTTTAATACCGAAGGAGAAGGTATTTATTGTTTTAATGGAAAAACTTTTAAAAATTATGGTACGGCTGATGGTATAAGTGATTTAAAAATTACAGCCTTAAAAACCGGCCCAATGGGTAATATCTTTCTTGTAAATAAAAAAGGAATAGATATTTTGCATACTGCAACAGGCACTATTTCTTACATAAATAGTCAGCAGGGCCTTTCGGACGTTAACACAGATATGGGGAGCGTAGCGCAGGATAGTGCCGGAAACATAATACTTAATACACTAAAGGGTGTTGTTGTTTATACACCTGTTGAAAACGCGGTTTATCAACCCAAAACAATAATTGAAAACGTACAATTGTTTTATGTAGATATTGATAAGGATGTAAAAGGCTTTTACAAACACGACCAGAACAGTTTCGCATTTAATTTTACCGGTTTGTATTATACCAATCCGGAAGAAGTACATTATCAATATAAGCTAGAAGGGCTCGATACTGCATGGATACAAACCCGCGACAGAAATATTTCTTTTTTAAGGCTTCAACCGGGCGAATACAAATTTCATGTACGTTCATCATTAAATGAAAATTTTGAAAAGGCAGATATTGCCACTTATGAGTTTGTGATTGCTAAACCAATCTGGAAAGAAATATGGTTTATTGTTTTATGTGTGTTGTTACTTGCTGCCATTTTATATGCTTATATGAAAAGACGTGAGCGGCATTTAAAAAAAGTACAGCAATTGAACGAAGAAAAAATTCAGTTTCAGTTTCAGGTTTTACGCACGCAGGTAAACCCACATTTTTTGTTCAACAGTTTCAATACACTTATTTCATATATAGAAGAAGAACCAGCCCAAGCGGTGGATTATGTAGAACAACTCTCCTCTTTTTTTAGAAACATAGTAAAATACCGCGACCATGATGTTATTAGCCTTGGCGAAGAGATTAGTGTGCTAAAAACTTATTTTTATTTGCAACAAAAAAGGTATGGAAACAATTTAACATTGAACATTTTCGTTACAGAAAAGGATAAGTTGGAAATTTTAATACCACCGCTTACTTTGCAATTGCTGATTGAAAATGCGATTAAACACAATGCTGTTTCAAAAGAAACGCCACTAACAATAGATATGTTTATTGAAAACGGAAAACAACTGGTAATCAGGAACAATATCAACCCTAAAATTACCAGGGAATCCGGTGCCGGCATGGGCTTGCAAAATATAGTAAACCGGTATAACCTGCTTAGCAGCGTACCAGTATCAGTAAATAATAACGAGGTAGATTTTACCGTAATCTTACCCGTATTAAACCAATAACCCTATGGAAATCTTAATCATCGAGGATGAGGAACCGGCATTTAAGCGTATTCAAAAAATGCTGAAAGAAATTGAACCTGACCACACATTACTAGACCAAATTGTGAGTGTTTCTTCGGGTGTAAAATGGTTCAACAAAAATGAATCGCCCGATTTAATTATTTCTGATATACAACTGTCAGATGGTATCAGCTTCGATATTTTTAAGCAGGTAGAAATTAAATGTCCCATTATATTTACAACAGCTTACGACCAGTATGCAATTGATGCATTTAAAGTAAATAGTATTGACTATTTATTAAAGCCTGTAAAAAAAGAAGAGCTTGATAATGCTGTGATAAAATATAAATCGCGGTCTGCCGCTAAGGCAACTCCTGCAGTTGATATAACCAAGCTTTTGCAATCGCTACAACCAGCAACCAACGATTATAAAAAACGCTTCGTAGTTAGGTATGGCGAGCACATAAAAACAATTGATATTGAAGAGGTCGTTTATTTTTATACAGAAGATAAAGCCACTTTCCTATGCACAAAAGATGCCCGCAGGTTTGTTATTGATTTTAATATGGATACGCTGGAATCTATTCTTGACCCCAAAGCATTTTTCCGAATAAACAGGCAATACATAATAAATATTAATTCAATTGCAGAAATGTTTTCGTACAGTAAAAGTCGAGTACTTATAAAACTAAATCCACCATCAAAACACGAAACTGTTGTAAGCACCGAGCGCTCTGCCGATTTTAAGCTTTGGCTTGGCGATGAAAAATAATATCGCAACTAAAACGCTTTAGTTAATTTTCCGATTCAGATATTCATTATGCCTATTCAGTGGTAAAAACTTACCATTTGACAGCTTTTGGTTTTTTAGCAATCGGCAGCACTGTACTTTTACAGTAGAAAACAAAAAACCAATATCCCAATAGAAAATCAAACTCAATAAACCTAAGAAAACCGCAACAAAAGAATCCAACAATCCAATCCAAAAAACCAAATTACCTTCGAACCAAAAATTCTTAAAAACCTCGGGAAACCGGGGTTTTTGTATTTCAAAACGATTACACTTCACTGCAAATAATAGTATTTCCGGTTCAGTTACCCGAAATGCGGGTTCAGCAGGCAAATCAAACCGTTTAATAACTTTCAGTTTTTTACCGTTCAATCCCGCTGTACTTTTACATTATCAAATAAAAAAACCCAATATCGCAATAGGAAACCAAATCCAAAAAACCGAAGAAAACCACAACACAAGTATCCAACAATCCAATCCAAAAAACCAAATTACCACTGAACGAGAAGTTCTTTAAAGCCCCGAGAAATCGGGGTTTTGCATTTTAGAAAGGCAACACTTTGCTGCCAACAACCCCAATTCCAGTTCAGTTACCTAAAAAACCGGCTTAGCTAGTAAAATTTACCATTTAATACCTTTCGGTTTGTAAGTAAATGCAGCCGCTGTACTTTTACATTATCAAACAAAAAACCAATATCCAACTAAAAGACCAAACCCAATAAACCTAAGAAAACCGCATCACAAGTATCCAACTATCCAATCCAAAAGCCGTAAAACCGCTGAACTAAAAGTTCTTAAAAGCCCTGAGAAATCGGGTTTTTTTTATTATACATAATCAAGCTCTGTATTGCTTTTAGTTCATCATCATAAATTACCCATTCAGCATCTAAAATAAACAGTTCGGCTAATTTTGCTTTTATGGCAACCTGCGCCGCACTACTTTTACATCATCAATCCAATATCCGAAAAAAACTTAGAGGTAAAAATCCAACATCCATTTAAAACCAAGTTTACCAAAGAAAACCAGAATCCTATTAAAAACCCCGATTAACCCCCGGGGTTTCTTTTTTGCCCATTTTCGCAAAGCGATAAAACCCCCTCCACATTTTGTGTTTACGCTTTGTTAGCATAAATTTGCAATACCAATCAGGCAGATTTGTTTATTGTTCGGCCTGTTGTTTTAATCAACTGAACTAATAAACGAAAGCAATTCTGCAATACTTCTCTCCAGATTGATTCTCGTTTAAAAGTTTATGGTATTTTTTTTTGAGCCAAGCAATATATCATTGTGCAGCTTCATTGGCAACGATAGTTTGTTATTTTTGATTTTTGATAAAAAGCAAAAATAATCACTCTTGTACGGCATCACATTATTGAACTTTAATCAAAGCGAAATGAAAACATTAAAGGATTGTTTAAAAGACCGCATCTTAATTATTGATGGCGCCATGGGCACTATGATACAGCGTTACAAATTGGAAGAAGCCGATTACCGCGGCGTGCGTTTTAAAGACTGGCATACCGATGTACAAGGCAATAACGATTTGCTAAGTATTACACAACCGCAGATTGTTGAAGAAATTCATAAGCTATATTTAGAAGCCGGTGCTGATATAATTGAAACTAATACTTTCAGCAGCACTTCCATTGCCCAGGCCGATTACGATATGCAATCGTTGGCTTATGAGTTAAATGTTGCTTCAGCCAAATGTGCCCGTAATGCGGCAGATGAGTACACAAAAAACAATCCTGATAAGCCACGTTTTGTTGCAGGCGCCATCGGTCCGTTAAATAAAACTTTATCACTTTCTCCTGATGTAAATAATCCGGGTTTCAGAGCCGTTACTTTTTATTAAGTTGCAAAAGCAAATAAAGAGCAAATAAAAGGCCTCGTTTATGGTGGAGTTGATATTATATTAATTGAAACCATTTTTGATACGCTGAATGCAAAAGCTGCTATCTATGCAACTAAAAATTTCTTCCGTAAAAATAATTTGCCCGAACTACCAATCATGATTTCGGGAACAATAACAGATGCCAGCGGCCGCACACTTAGCGGACAAACGCTGGAAGCATTTTATGTTTCCGTAATGCACGCCAACCCGATAAGCATTGGTTTAAACTGTGCTTTAGGTGCATCAGAAATGAGGCCGCATATTGAAGAGCTTAGCCAGATTGCGGGTTGCTATACATCGGCATATCCAAACGCAGGTTTACCAAATGCCTTTGGCGAATACGATGAGCAACCGCACGAAACTGCACATATAATTGAAGAGTGGGCTAAAGAAGGTTTTGTAAATATTGTTGGTGGCTGCTGCGGCACCACGCCCGACCATATTAAACACATTGCAGAAGAAGTAAAGAAATTTAAGCCAAGAGAATTACCGGTGTTGGAAATAGCATAAACCACCAATACACAAAGGCACGAAGAAACACAAAGAAATTATGTATCAAAGCTTATCAGATAAAGAAGAATGGCTTGCATCGCAAATTGTTGACATTGCTATAAATATACACAAGCAACTCGGCCATGGCCTTTTAGAAAGTGTTTACGCTAAATGTTTTTATTACGAACTAACAAGAAGAGAAATAAATTTTGAAAGGGAAAAGGCTGTTCCAATAATCTATAATGATTTAAATATTGACGAAGGGCTTAGACTTGATTGTCTGGTTGAACAACCTATAATTGTTGAATTTAAAGCCCAGGAAAATTATCACCCAGTTTGGGAAGCTCAATTGATGAGTTACTTAAAGCTGACAAAAAAACGTTTGGGTTTTTTAATAAATTTTCATGTTCCCTTAATGAAAAATGGAATTAAACGAATAATAATTTAAACTTAGTGCCACTTTGTGACTTAGTGTCTTTGTGGTTCAAAAATTATGACTACAATCAAACCATATTTACGTTTAAGCGGCCTGGAGCCTTTAATCGTTCGTCCGGAAACAAATTTTATTAACGTTGGTGAACGTACCAATGTTACCGGCAGTAAAATGTTTGCACGCCTTATCCGTGATGGGCAGTACGAAGCCGCATTGGCCGTTGCACGCCAGCAGGTAGAAAACGGCGCACAGATTATTGATGTAAATATGGATGATGCGCTTTTAGAAG
>JBBQPX010000152.1:0-6960 GCA_038216775.1 Chitinophagales bacterium | reverse complement strand
GGTTTATTTACCGGGTGGTTATCAAACTTCTACGGGTAATGGTACAGACTGGACACCGGGCAATGCGCCAGAGTTGATAAGAGATTTGAGAAGTGCAGTGTTTAATAAAATGTATTATACTTACATCTACTTGCCAGCCGGTGCCTCATTTAAAATAACCGTTGGTCGCAGTTGGGATATTAACTATGGCGGTAGCGGTGGTAACTTGGAATTTAACAGCTCAACTAATCTGTCTGTTGTTGCCGCAGGGTTCTACCGTATTACGGTTGATATTAGTACTTTAAAATACGATATCCGTGCAGGTAGAATGGGCTTTGTGGGAGGCTCTACTGGCGCAGGTTGGAACCCTCCAGGTGTTTTCCCAACTTACGCAATGGGTAATGCAGCAACCAACTTATTTGTTGGCCTTAGCAACTTTACCCTTGGTGGTGGTTGGAAAATGATTGATAATGATGCATGGAACAGCGGCAGCAATGCAGTAGATGAAACACGCAGCTATGGCAGCGCCGGTGGCGATGGCAGTACCTTGGAAACTAACGGTAGTGATAATTTTGGTGATTTTGCAGCAGCAGGACGCTACAGGGTTATTTGGGATGGTCGCGATAGAGACAATGTAAAATATTTTAGAAGCCCTGCCAGTGAAATGCGTGTAGTAGGTGATGGTATGGCTGCATTTCCGGTATGGAATCCCGGAGGCTCGCCGCAAATGACTTACGCAGGTAACGGCATATGGACAATTTCGTTGGCTTTGGTAGCCGGTAAAGAAATTAAGTTTTTAGCCGGTAATGATTGGGGGGCTTTTGATTATGAAGATAACAGCGGTGGTAGCACTGCCACAGGCACAGCAAGAGCCATTAAGTGGGAAAGTGGCGATAATTTTAAAACACCTGCCACATCTGGCACATACACGATTACCCTAAATGAAAATTTGCAAACAGTAACTATAAATTAATGTAGTAATTATATCGTAGTGCTTTTATAAAAAAATTGCCATCCCCTGAAAGGATGGCAATTTTTTTATGCCCGCATATCAACTTTAAAAGCAAGGCTTAAATAATTGAAATAGCTGCCGGGTTGCTCTTCGGAATAGGCAAACCATTTTTGCCCTTCTTTATAAGGCTGTTGCAAATTATTACCTGCAGCTTCACCAATACCTACAAGGCCCGTCTCGCTTTTTAAACGAAAGCCATAGATAGTTGCTTTTTTTAACTTAAGCCCGTTTAGAGGAAATGAAATCCATTTATTATTGTCGCCGCCGTTAAAATCAACGCTGCACGATTGTAATATGGGACCCCAGGTTTTTGTATCAGCATTAAATAAATGAATAGATAAATTAACCGGGCCGCTGCGGGATACATGGGCCGAAAAAACTTCTATACTATCCAGTTCGCCATCAGATGGGCAGGTGAAAGTTTGCCCGCTTATTCTGTTTTTGGTATCACCCTGCCTGTGACCAATCCACGATGTGATGTTATTGGTGGTTTGTTCTACAATGGCCCTTAGCGGAGGTTTTACCTTCTTCGTTTCCATAATTTGATTGTTTTTGTAAGTGAAATAAATTTGCTTCTTACAGGCTGCGGAAGTTATCGGGAGTTAAGTAAAGTTTTTCCACAGGATGAATAGTTTCAAGGTAGCTCCATTTTTTTGATGACTCTGTTAAGGAAATTTTAATAAATGGCATCTAAGATTATTTTTTTGTTAACGGGCGTAGGTTTATAAACGCATAAATTAGAAATGTACAAATAGTGGCAGTTTTAAAAAAACAACATCCTATATTTTAAAATGGAATAATGAACGTTCTTTGCTTATGTAACGGTAATAATTACAATTATATTAGAAGACATACATTTTTTTTATTCTATTAGCTGAATAGGTATAACGATTATTGCAGAACGGCTAAAAATCATTATTTTAAAATTTTGTATACTCGAGCCTGATTGAAAATACTTTTTTTTATAAAATCATCTACCCGATGCAGTCAACAAAAAAATTAAATACCTGGCTGGCAACTGCCATTTGCGGTAACGACATCACATCATCCTGTTTATACGTTTCAGCCTTAACCATTGGCATGGCTGGGCAATACGCCTGGTTGGCTTTGCTAATAGTAGCTACTGTACTTTTTTTGTTTCGCAAAATTTATGGCGAAGTAGTAGGCGCTTTGCCACTTAACGGAGGTGCATATAATGTATTACTCAACACCACCAGTAAAAGCAATGCATCTGTTGCAGCCTGTCTTACTATTCTTTCATACATGGCAACTGCTGTAATTTCAGCCAGCGAAGCCATGCATTATTTGCATGAGAGTGTTGCTAGTCTGCCGATTAATTATGCTACACTTGCACTATTATTTTTGTTTTTATGCCTCACCATAATTGGTATTTCTGAAAGTGCGGTGGTAGCATTAGTGATATTTATTTTTCATCTGGTATCGATGGCCGCTTTAATTGTAAGCGCTGGTTTATTTTTAATGCACAACGGAACTGCCATTTTATCTGCAAATTTTTCTTTGCCCATTAAAGGAGGAAGTTTAACAACAGCTTTGTTTTTCGGCTTTAGCGCAGCCATGCTGGGTATATCCGGTTTTGAAAGTTCTGCCAATTTTGTGGAAGAACAAAGGCGTGGTGTATTCCCAAAAACACTTCGCAATATGTGGATAGCAGTATCTATCCTTAACCCATTAATTGCATTGCTGGCTATTGCAGTAATGCCTGTTTCGCAAGCTGCCGCCCATCAACAATCGCTATTAAGTTATATGGCAACACTTACAGGCGGCGGCTGGCTTGCTACAATAATTTCTATAAATGCTGTTACCGTTTTAAGTGGTGCTGTACTCACTTCTTTTGTTGGTGTAAATGGATTAATGAAACGCATGGCGCTCGATAGAATATTACCACAGTTTTTCCTGAAAGAAAATAAGCGGGGCAGCAGTTACCGCATAATGATAACATTTTTTATTTTATGTGTTTCTGTTTTATTTGTTACCAAAGGTGAACTTGGACCACTTGCAGGTGTGTACACCATTTCGTTTTTACTAGTAATGATATTGTTTGCAGTGGGCAATCTCATGCTTAAAATCAGGAGAAAGAAATTACCAAGACCTGAATATGCAAAGCCCATTATTGTTGTAATAGCAATGTTTGCAGTTATTGCAGCTTTGTATGGCAATGTAAAAATGAACCCAGAATATCTGGTGGTTTTTCTGCAATATTTTTTACCCACTATACTGCTTATCTATGCAATGCTCGAAAGGAATCATATTATGGAATTTGTGCTTGGCATTTTAAAAAATTTTACGGACATATTCCGGAAGGCGTCACTATCAAGTCGTAAAAAAATAAATTATTTCATTCGTGTATTGCACGAGCAGGAGTTTATATTTTTCTCCAAAGGCGATGACATTGCTACGCTTAATAAAGTGATGATTTATGTGCAGGAGAATGAAATAACGAAGAAAATAAAAATTGTAACGGTTCTGGATGAGCATCAACCTGCCCCAGAACAGTTTTTAAAAGATTTTGATGTGCTTGACAGAGCGTACCCGAATATAAAAATGGAATACATTACTTTAATAGGTACGTTTGGGCCCGAATTAATTGATAAACTATGCAGCGAATGGAAGATTCCTAAAAACTTTATGTTCATTAGTTCACCCGGTGAAAAATTTTCTTATCGTGTAGAAGAGTTGGGCGGAGTACGGTTGATACTCTAATAATGATTCAGGCTAAACATTTTTGTGATCGGTTTTTAATGTATAGACGATTTCGTTAAGACAACTTGTTTTTTGCTACCAACAATCTTCGTTAAACTTTTTACCCATTCCTGCTGTTTTAAAAAGCAAATAATATAACTACTACATTTAGCTACATAGCTAATTGCCTATTGGTTAGTAACACCATAATGAAATTGAAAATAATAACAATGGTAGAAGCGGAACTGCTTTTTCTAAAACCTTTAAGTTGCACGCAATTTGTACAATTAACTAGAGCATATAACTCTCTGGAGTTTGAATGCAATTTAAATAATCACTCCAGAGTATTTTTCCATAAATTTAAAGAAGCCCTTTGAACAATGAAAAGCTATTTATCGTCTTTTGTACTCTTTTTAGCAGCGCTGCTGTTTTCGCAATGTAACAGCCAAAGTGGTGTGGCCGCTGATAATATTAAGGACCTGGGTCAAAATATGCAGGATATGATGATGTTTCACGATAACTTGGGAACAGAGCTTCGCAAAGGAGAGCCGGATGAGGCATCTTGGTTTTTGGAAGGAATGGATAGCAGCCTGCATGTTATTGCTGCTACATTTGATCAGCACCGTAAACTAACAGATCCATTTGAAAAAACGTATCGTAAAATATTGCTGCCTCCTATTAAAGATATTAGAAAATCACTGGCAGAAAATAATTTTCCGAATGCGATTATTGCCTATCGTATATTGACCAAAAACTGTAACGGTTGCCACGCAAAACATGATATTGATGAAAAAGTTTTGGATCTTACAAATGATGCTTCTAATTTTTGAGTAATGTATTTTTTTATTAGGCGTGCAGTAACTGGCATGGCTTCAGTTCTCATCAAGATTTATATTACTTAATTAAATTGAAATGAATAACAAAAATGGTAGAAACTGACCGTCTTATTTTAAAGCCCTTAACTTACCCGCAGCTTGTAAAGTATATTAGTGCAGATAACTCTTTGGAGGTTGAATTAAATTTACACAGTTCCACTAGAACTATTGCGCCTGAACTTAAAGAAGCCCTTGAACAAACAATACTGCCCAATGTAGCAGACACAACCAAAGACTATTTATACTCCACACTTTGGACTGTAATTTTGAAAGATGCTAACAAAATGGTTGCTGATATTTGTATTGTTGGAGAACCAAATGCAAACGGAGAAATAGAGATTGGTTATGGCACTTATAACGAATTTCAGAAACAAGGGATAATGACAGAAGCGGTTGGCGGAATGATTAATTGGGCTAAATCTCAACCTAAAGTATATGCAATAGTTGCCTCAACCGAAAAAGATAATATTGCATCCTATACAGTATTACTGAAAAATAATTTTATTAAAACCGGTGAAACAGACCTGCTTTTTAATTGGCAACTGCAAATAAAATAATTTTTCTAAATCGCAATTCGAATTACAAATTACCCGAACTTCGACTCACAAACAAACATCAACCAAAAACTAACCATGATTTCATTAAAATTCAGACTGTTATTTTCTTTTGCCTTATTGTGCGTGTGCACAACCGGTTTTGCTCAAAGCTTTAATTTGCCAAATGAGGAAGTTGTATTTTCATTTACTACTCAAAGTGGCAAGCTTGTAACTTTAAATAAGGATAAAACCAATGATTACCTTATTTACAGGTTTGGAACTAAGGTTAAGATTGAATTTGAATTTCCTGGAAAAACAAAAGCCAGTTGGTCGGAATTTAAGTACTCATTTTACATGCGTGGCGGCGGTGCACAAAATGAAGGGATGGATTTAAATTATGTTTATTTTACTAACAAAGGGTTTCAGTATATTATTTTTGATACCTATTATGCTGCTGGCAATAAGCATGATATCGGGATAAAGATTATCAATTTGCAAACAAAAAAAGTAACCATCATAAAGGGCAACAGAAAAACGCAAGCAGGTAATCTAACAGACTTTAGAGATAATAATCTTTTGGAAGTAGGAGAAGAGTTGTTTGATTAATTATTTGTTATGTTTATGCAGCAAATGCAGCGTAATAAAATACTCGACTCGGGTTGCTATTAAAGCAATTTTATTCCACCCGTTTCAAAACTTATTTTACGCTGCCTGTATAAATTACCCGTTGTCATCTTAAAAGTTTTTTTACTCATTCCAAAAAATGAATAAATTTCTTCAGGGTCGCTTTTATCGTGGTACGGGAGAAAGCCGTTGTTCTCTTTAAGCAATCTTAATATTTTTTATGTTTCATCTTCTACACGGTTGTAACCGGGTTTGCCTGCGGCAACATCAATTCTAAAACGGTCAGATGCGGTATTATCTTCCGGATAAATCTTTTTTATAAAGCCTGTAAATTTATCGCCAGCAGTTATGTTTCTGTAAATTTCGTTATGATGTAAAACGCCTGTGTGCTGGTTATTGATGATGCATACATAACCAATATCGGTGCGGCGATAAACAATTAAATCGACTACCTCCAGTTCTTTTACAGTAAGTTCTTCGTTGCTTAAAAAAGGCTCTAACTTTTCTGTAGCAGCAAGTCGCCCGGTTTGTTCATCTAAATAAATTTTTACCAGGTACTCTCCATTAGGTATCATTGATTGTTGTTGTTTGGATTTTGGAACAAACAAATCCTTCATCAACCCATTATCTAAAAATGCGCCATGTTCTGTTACGGTTACTGTTCTTAACTTTACAATATCGCCCAATATGCCTTTTGGTTTTTGGGTGGTGGCAATCAGTCTGTCTTCACCATCGTGATATAAAAAAACGTTTAATTCATCGTCTATTTTTGTACCGGCTGGCACAAACCGCTTGGGTAATAAAATTCCTTCTGCACCATCATCTAAGTAAACACCAAAGTCAACTTCACGTAAAACTTTAAGAGTATTGTATTCGCCTGTTTTTATCATATACTAGATTGAGGTTCAAAGGTAATCTATTGTTTTATTGTTCACCTAATTGCACATAACCACCGCTATCAAGCTAATTAAAAGCATTCAACGCCGCAGTTGGTTTTCCCGCATTGTCAAATGCGCCAAGCGTGTAACCTTGCCAATTATTATAAGCTTCTGGCTCCCAATAAAAAATACCAAGCCCTTTATTGTTTGCTATAGATTTTAATTTAGTTGCAAGGTCAGTAATGAATGCATTGCAGGCTGCAGGCTGGTCCCAGCTCATTCCAATTTCAGTAATCATTATTTCTGAACCATACCTTGCAATCATATCGTTCATGTTGGCAAGGCATTGCGTGTTA